>JACVJA010000300.1 GCA_015661035.1 Candidatus Calidifonticultor daggyaiensis
ATTGTTAAGTTTTCTTTTAGGTTAGTTGAACATCAATCCCCTCCAAAAATTATTGAATTAGTTAGAAAATTTATTAAAAAAAATATTCCTCAAGAGATGAAGTATGAATTAAAATTATTGGGAAGCGCCGCTCCGTTTTATATGCCAATCAGTAACAAATATATTGTTAAAACCGGACAAATTTTAAAGAAATTTTTTAAAAGAGAAGTTGTTTTCGATAGAGTTGGGGGCTCAATTCCATCTGCGGAAATTTTGCAAAGAATATTTAAAAAACCAATAATTTTGACAGGATTTAGTTTGCCAGATTGCAATATACATGCACCAAATGAGAACTTTGATGAAGAAATGTTTTGGAAAGGAATCGAGGCTTTTAAATTAATTTATTCATCAATTTAAAAAAATAAATAATCAGTAAACTAAAACTCCAAAATAAATTATCATTACTATTATTATATTTTTTAGGAGATCAATTTCTAACTTTCTACCGAAGTAAAGGTATTATAAAAAGATTTAATTTTTACAAAGAAATAAACATTTAATTAAGCTTTTAATTTAATTTCGAATTATAAAATTATAGTAAAATATGATAATTAAAATGAACATTTTTTACATTAATAAAAAGTTTGTTATAGAAAACAAGGTTAAGATTTCAATCTATGATTTGGGTTTTTTACGAGGGTATGCCGTTTTTGATTTTTTAAGAACCTATAACCAAAAACCATTTTATTTAGAAGAACACTTGAAAAGATTTCTAAGATCAGCAAAGTTTATTAATTTAAAGCATAATTACAATTTAGAAAAATTAAAAAAGATAGTTATGAGAACCTTACAAAAAAACATCGCTATTAATAGCCAAACAGAGTTTAATATCAGAATTTACTTAACCGGCGGTAATTCAAATGATTTTATTACCCCCGGAAAACCAAATCTAATTGTTGTTATAACCCCTCTTAAAAATTTAGATAAAAAATTGTATACTCGTGGAACTAAATTGATTACCAAAATTTCTGAAAGAATTATTCCTCAAGCAAAAACAACAATCTATACTGAAGGAGTAAAATTTTTACAAGAAGCAAAAAGAAAAGGAGCAAACGAAGTTTTATTAATTAGTAAGGATAAAAAAATTTTAGAATGCATAACTTCAAATTTTTTTGCTGTGATAAATAAAAAATTAATAACTGCTCCGCTCGGAAAAATTTTAGCAGGTGTAACTCGAAAGGTTGTTATCAATTTGGCCAAAAAACTAAAAATTCCTGTAATTGAAAGATATATTGATGTTAAACAAATTAAAAAATTTGACGAAGCTTTTATAACCGCAACCAACAAAGAAATTTTACCAATTGTTAGAATTGATAAAGTGAAAATAGGTAAAGGAAAAATTGGTGAAATAACAAAAATTTTAATGTCTGAATTTAAAAAATTAACTGAAAATTACCAAAAATAAATTTAAAAATCCTAAAAGAAATTTTTTTAATTTTTTAAAAGTTACAAAAGATTTACAAAGAAATAAGGATAGTTTTTGAACTGGAAGGATTAAATTTTAAAAATATTTTATTTTTTTATTTAAAAAACGAGGTATATTTAATTGATGTAAAATCTAAAATTATCGAAGATTTGATTTTAAAAAACCAAAAGAAGCAATCAGAATGGTTTTGGAAGAAATATCAGTTAAATCTAAAGAAGAAAAAGATGAGAGATCGAGATCGATTGTTAACATTGTAAAAATTCTTAAGAGAGAAATTCTAGTTATTTTAGTAAAGCCTTGAGCTGTATTGTTAATTTGGAAATAATTTTAAAAAAATTTAGATTTTTTTGATCAAGAACATCTGTTATAATAGAATTTAATAAGACAGGGAGAGATTTTAATTTTTTTGGAATATATAAGTTGATGGAAAATAAAATTAAAAATTTTTTTTAACGCATCAACTTAACTTTTGAAGGTTTAAAAATTGTCTATAAAGAGCATAAAAGTTTTATAATTGAACTTATTTTTGCTTTAATAATTATTATTTTTAATTTTATTTTTCACTTTAAAACAATTGAATTTCTTTCTATTTTGACAGCGATTGTTTTGGTTTTACTTTTAGAAATTATTAATACTTTAGCATAAGAAACTTTAAATTTTATTTATAAAGAACATCACTAAACAATTAAATTTATTAAAGATCTTTCTACTAGTGCTGTTTTGATTGTTATTCTTTTTAGTTTAATTGTTGTGTTTGTTATTTTTTTTACAAAAATTTTTTATTTTTTTATAATTTTAAAAAATAATTTAAAATAATAAAATATAATAAAAATTTGTAAAATTAGAATAAATGGAACAATTCGGTAAACATTTAATATTTGATGGATTTGGAGTAAACCGAGATAAATTAAGTTCTTTTGATTATGTATTTAATTTTCTTAATAAATTACCAATTAAAATAAAAATGAAAAAATTAACCACCCCATATGTTGTCATTGCTAATTCTAAACAAAAAATTAATTGGGGTATTTCTGGTTTTATAATGATTCAAACAAGTCATATTTCTTGCCATACTTGGCCTGAAAAAAATTATCTTTCAATTGATGTTTATTCTTGCAAAGATTTTAATGAAAAGAATATTTTGGATATTTTAAAAAATTATTGGCAACCCAAAAAAATCAAATGGAAAGTTTTGTCGAGAAATTATTGTATTTAAAAAATATTGGAATAAGTTTTACTTAGTTACACTATTAGTAAACTAAGTTTAATTTATTTATTCATTTCGATTTAAAATTTCTCTTAAAATATACTTACTGTTTTGCCAAGTAAATTAATTAGTCCATATTAATTATGAAAGTGCTTATTACTGGAGGAGTAGGTTTTATTGGTTCTCATTTAGTTGATAGATTGATTAAAGAAGGATACAAAATTATTGTAATTGATAATCTTTCTACTGGCAAAAAAGAAAATTTAAATAAAAAAGCAAAATTTTATAAAATTGATATTTGTTCGCCAAAAATTTCTGAGATTTTTAAAAAAGAAAAACCAAATATAGTTTTTCATTTAGCTGCTCAAATTGATGTTCGCAAATCAGTTGAAAATCCCTTAGAAAGTGCAAAGATTAATATCCTCGGTTCTTTAAATCTCATTGAAAATTTTGTAAAATTATATTTTTCTAAAATTTCGCATAAGTTCGCTTCTGATGATAATGTTCGCATAAGTTCGCGGGTCAATCCGAGTTCGCATAGGTTCGCAAAATTCATTTTCGCTTCA
>JACVJA010000301.1 GCA_015661035.1 Candidatus Calidifonticultor daggyaiensis
AGAAGATGAAAAATATTTTGTCTTAAGGTTTAATTCATTCAAAGCTCATCACGATGTGGGTATTCAGGGATTATCAATTGAAAATAAACGTAAACTTGTTAATGTCCTCTCAGAATATGGTAAAGTGTTCATAACCACTGAAAGAGAAATTGATCAAGAATTTGAAAAATATAAAATAACAATCCCTTCGTATAAGATACATTCATTCTTATATTTTGCCACAATGTTTGTAGGGGATAGCCAGACAATGACTTCAGAAGCATCCGTCCTTGGAGTTCCAGCATTAAGAAGTAACTCTTTTGTAGGAAGAATATCATACCTAGAGGAAGAAGAGCATAAATATGGTCTAACTTTTGGGTTTAGAACTTATGAAACAGATAAATTATTTTTAAAAATTAATGAACTGTTAAAATTAAAAGGACTAAAGCAAGAATGGCATAATCGTAAATTTAAAATGCTAAAAGATAAGATAGATGTTACTGCTTTTTTAGTTTGGTTTGTTGAAAATTATCCAGAAAGTTTCAGAATAATGAAAGAAAATCCTGATTATCAGTATAATTTTAAATGATTGATTTCACTATTTACATATATAAAAAACTATTACATTCACTTAAGTCAAAGTATAAAATAAGTAAGACTTTTTATGAGTATATTTTAGATAATAGTGCAGTTTCCGACCCGATTCAGAATAATTCTTTTTTTATCCTACGCCACGATGTTGATCGATTACCTCTTAATTCATTGCGTCTTGCAGAAATAGAAAATTCTTACGGAATAAAAGGAACATATTATTTTAGAATTATTCCGAAAGTTTACAAATTGGAAATTTTGGAAAGTATAGCTAAACTGGGACATGAAATCGGTTATCATTATGAAGATGTGGATTTAGTACTTAAAAAGCTTAGAAGGAAAAGTAAAAATTTATCGGAGACTCAGATAATAGACCTTGCTTATGATAGTTTTTGTAAAAATCTGGAATTATTCAGAAGAAATTTTGATGTTAAAACTATTTGTATGCACGGTAGTCCATTATCAAAATATGATAACAAAATTATATGGAAAAAGTACAATTATAAAGATTTGGGGATTCTTGGAGAACCTTATCTTGATATAAATTGGAATGAATGGGGATATCTTACAGATACGGGAAGGAGATGGAATGGCTCAAAATTTAATATAAGAGATAAGGTAAATTCAAATTTTCATTCTTCTTATAAACGCACAAGCGAAATTATTCAAAATATTAACAATTTACCTAAAAAAATTATGATTACTATTCATCCGGAAAGATGGAATGATAATTTATTTTATTGGTTCAAAGAAATAGTAGGACAAAATATTAAGAATATCTTTAAAAGATTTGTTTCATTCAAATCATGACTTAATTAAATTATTTATTAAATATAGACTTTAAATTTTTAATATCAACAAAAAATGTATTATTCTTAAATTGAAATTCGATATTAAAAGTAAAAGCAAATCATAAATGATTTTTAATTTTTTTTAAAGAAATGTCTATTTAATTTTTTAGTTGGAGAAAATATTTCAGATTTTAATAAAACCTAAGAAAATGATATTTAATTTTAACATAATTCATTTTTTTATGAATATTTTTTCGGAAAATTATTTTGATAAATTACTTAAATATTACTTTTTTCTAAAAAAGCTAAATTAAACAAATTTCTTTAATAGAACCCTTTATAATTTCTTTATAAATCTAATGCATTATAATATTTATTGAATTGAGATTATCATTTTCATTTAAAGGTTTAATTTAATGTAAATATAATTTTCAAAATTTCCTTATTTTATTACCAAAAAAATTCCAAAAACGATATAAAATCATTAACTCTCATTAAAATTACAAGTTAAATTTTTTGTGCCTCGGTAAACACGAATTATTAAGTTATTGGTAATAATTCAACTTTAGTTGAATTTGAAGAGTTTTTATTTTCAAATGAAAATTTTTTACAATTAATATTAACATAATCTATTAAAGCTTTCTCAAGTAATTTTAGTTTTTTATAATTTTTTATACGTTTCATAGTTATTTCAACATCAAGTAAACGTATTCCTATCCATTTTGCAATCATCTGTGAATTGTGCCAGTATTTTACATTACTGAGTTTATAGGAGAGCTTTAAGTTTTATTCTCAATTACATTAGTTGTGGTTTAACTCTTTCTTAACCCCTCACTTACACCAAGTTTATGTAATGTTAATGTCTATTCTAAACCCTCTGATAGTGAATTTGCTGCTGTCCTGTTTATATTCATTAAATCCTATGTATCTCTTTTAGCTTAGATTTTTAGGATAAGTAATTAATTCTTATAACAATATTATGAATGATGATTACACTTTAATTTTATTCATACCATTTCTAATCTTAATTAATCTTTTTTTAATTAAATCTTATTACAAGCAAGAACTTGGTACATTAAAAAATGCTATGATGAGGTTGTTTATAATAAATTTGATTTTACTAAATATATTATCATTCGTTTTTCAAATTGATAGTAATTTTAGAGCTTTTTTGGTGTTATATTTATTTGTATTTCTCTTGCTTTTAATATCTATAATTTTCTATAAGGATAGAAAAAATTCTTTTGAGCAGATTTTAAATTCATTAAAAAGTTTTTCACCTGTTATTTTCATTCTAGATTTTATTCTTTTATCAATTACACTAAAATTTAGATTTGTTGATAAGGTTGGTTACCATTATGATTCTCAAATTTATTATTTATTTGGTTTAATTTACGGTGCGTGGTTATTTGGTGGGTTAATTTATCACCATTATAAAACGTATATGGATACTATTTATTGGAGATATGTATGGAAATATATTAAAAATTATATCTTTTTAATACTTTTGTCATCTTTTATCATAATATATCTTTTCCCGGATTTAGAAAATAAATTAAAACTAATAGAAGCTATTTTAACATATTCATTCGGTTCATGGTTATTTTTTACTCTAAAATTTTTTAGAAGCATTCCAGCAAAGGATGATATTGGAAGAATAAAATTTCTCAGGGCAAATGATTTTACTGAAAAAATTAATATGGATTCATTGCTATTTAAAGGGTTAATTTATTCTTTAAATGGAAACTCCTCTAAAGATAAAATACTATCAATTGATAGTAAATTAAAAAACATTTATTTAGCCGATGATCAACAACTATATGAAAAGATCAAAAATCGAATAGATTTACAGTCAATTGATATTCAA
>JACVJA010000302.1 GCA_015661035.1 Candidatus Calidifonticultor daggyaiensis
TTTTTATCGATTTGATTTCTACCACTATTTAAATTTGATTTCTATCACTAATTAATGAATTATTAAATAATAAATAGTATTTTAACAATTATTTTATATTTCTAAAATTATTTAATCTTATTTTTTAATTTAATTTTCTTTTATTTGTTTTAATATTATATTTTTAATAATATAATTAGCCAGAAAAATATATGCTAGTTAAATATATACTAATAATTAAAAAGTATTCTATGTTAAATTAGACAAAATACATCTAAAACAAAATTTTAAAAATAAGCTTTAACTAATTTGAACCGTAATAAGCTTTAAAAAAATTGATTTAAATTTATAAGATATATAAAAATTATAAGATGTATAATTAAAAAACTATTTAAAATTTTCTTTTAAATAAAAACTTAACTAGCGTCTTGTTTAAATCAAAATAAAAATCAAATTAAAAAATGTCAATTTTAAGAAAAAAACATAAAAAAATTACAGCCCAAAGAATTGGATTAAAAATAATTATTTCCCTTATTATATTTTCTTTAACAGCAACTTTAGGTATTTTTATGGTAGTTGGGGGTATTTTATTTGCTGCAGCAACAGCAGTATCAAGTTTTTTTAGTGACTTGCCAAAAATAGAAGACTTTACACCAACTCAAGCTGCTCTTACTTCAAAAATATATGCAGCAGACGGGACACTAATTGCAACATTTCATGGTGAAGAAAACAGAGAGCTTGTGCCGCTTTCAAGGATTCCAAAAAATTTAATAAATGCTGTTATATCAATAGAAGATGAAAGATTTTATAAACATAAAGGTGTAGATTATGAAGGAATATTACGCGCCTTTTTAATAAATCTTCAAGCTGGACAAATTGAAGAAGGCGCAAGCACAATTACTCAACAGGTAATAACAAGTGTTTACATACCGCAAGGTAAAACAATAAAAACTTATGAAAGAAAAATTAAAGAAGCTGCTTTAGCATATCAACTGGAAAAAATATACACAAAAGATGAAATACTCGAGATGTATTTAAATACGATTTACTTGGGTGAAGGTGCATATGGAGTTCAAGCTGCTGCAAAAACTTACTTTAACAAAGATGTAGAATATTTAAGTTTGTCAGAATGTGCAACCCTTGCAGGTTTAATTCAGTCACCAAACCACTATTCTCCTTATAATAATAAAAAAGAAGCCTTAAAGAGAAGGAATATTGTTTTAGGCAAAATGCTTGAGTTAAACTATATAAATAAAAAAGAATACGAAAATGCAATTAAACAACCTATTATAACTCAAAGACCTTTTTTACAACAAGAAGCTGGATTTGCACCATATTTTGTCGAATATGTAAAACAAATACTAATTGAAAAATATGGAGTTAATAAAGTTTTTAAAGGCGGATTTAATATTTACACAACTTTAGATCCTGCTATGCAAATTGCTGCTGAGGATGCTATAAAACAAATTTTACCAGACCCGCAAGACCCTTCAGCAGCTTTAGTTGCAATAGATCCAAAAACAGGATTTATAAAAGCAATGGTTGGCGGTAAAGATTTTAGAGAAATGAAATTTAATCTTGCTACACAAGCTAAAAGACAACCTGGATCAACTTTTAAAGTTTTTGCATTAATTGCAGCTCTTGAACAAGGTATTAGCCCTTATATGACATTTAATCCAAACGGAACTATTATTTATGATATTGTTGGAAGCAAACCATGGGAAGTATCAAATTACATGGGTGAAAAATTTGATACTAATGAAATGACCATACTTGATGCAACAGTTAAGTCTGTAAATGTAGTTTACGCTCAGTTAATCATGCGGGTTGGCGGCTATGCTGTTTCAAAAATTGCAAATGATATGGGCATTCAAACTCCCCTTGAAGGCTATCCTGCAATTGGTCTTGGAGGACTTACAACTGGTGTATCCCCCCTTGAAGTTTGTACATCATTTGCAACTATTGCAAATTATGGAAAAAAGCATGAACCAATTGCAATTTTAAAAATAACAGATAAAGATGGAAATCTGCTTGAAGAATATAGCATCAAAGAAAAACAAGTTATTTCCCCCATTAATGCTTATAGAGCAATAGAAATACTACAACAGGTAATGCAAAGAGGAACAGGTACTAGAGCAAGACTTGAAGATAGACCATGTGCCGGTAAAACTGGCACTACACAAGAAGCTGAAAATGCTTGGTTTACCGGTTTTACTCCGAATTTAGCCGCATGTGTTTGGATGGGGTATCCAGAAGAAAACATAAAAATGGGCATAATTCATGATATACGCGTTCAAGGCGGTGCTCACCCTGCAATGATTTGGAAATTATTTATGGAAAGGGCAACTGCAAGCCTGCCTATTGAAAACTTTGCAAAACCAGAAGATGATAAATTTTCCCTTCAAATTGTGGCAAATCCTGAAACTGGTGAAATTATGATTCCTAATCGTTTTACTCCACCAGATCAAATTCAAGTTGCTGAATTTAAATACGGAAATGAACCAAAAACTCAAGCGCCTTTGTTACCAGAACTTATGCCTATCATGCCAAATATAACTTTAATGCCTATTGAAGAAGCAAACCATATATTATATGAATCTGGATATTCACATGTTGAGTTTATTAAAGAGCCATATGGAGAAGTTCCAAGTGGATATACTCACAGGCAAGACCCGCCTCCCGAACAACCAGTAGAAACAATTAGAAAAATTAAAGTTTGGTATAATCCATAACATATAAACTTAACTCTTAACGGTTTTATACAACCATTCATATAAAATGTTATTACTTTAACCATATTTCTAAATAAAACTTTTTAGTTATATATACCCATTCTTATGACAAAAATTAACTAATAGCTATAACTTACTTTAAGTAAAACCACATTTTTATGTACCGTAATTCATTATTCAGTAATTTTTATTTTAGTACTTTTATTCTTATATTAGTACTTGGCAAAAATTTAATATGTTTTTATTAAATATTTTTTCTATTACATCTGAAAATAATATGTAATATTTTAATATTTTTTTAATATTTTATTGTAAATAATATTTACTAATATTATTATATTTATTTAATTATTAGTATTAAAATATTTTTAATATAAAATTGTAAATTAAATATAAAAAATTACTAATGAATATAAGCTTAGTTTTAATATATTTAATAAAAGCTCTAAAAAATTAAAGCAAAGTAATTTAAAATTCTATAATATTTTAAGTTTTTTTAAAAA
>JACVJA010000303.1 GCA_015661035.1 Candidatus Calidifonticultor daggyaiensis
CACAGAATCTTTCGAAGGTAAAGGATTAACATTAAAACCACCAAGAAATATTCGAGAATCAAAAGCAACTTTATTTATGGCAGCTGCAATCCAACAATTAGAAGATTGTTGGCTTGAGGCTTCTTCTATTCCACCTCCAATTTATTTAACTTTCCAACCAGTCCTTAGGAGTCAATATATCACCCAAGTAGAAAAAAATCCTCCTACATTAACCTCTTTTGTTAATGTGGCTACTATTGGGGCTCCAAATAAGGAGACTGAGTTTGATGAATTAGTAGAAGAATGGAAGAGTTTGTTAGAAAGTATTTTTAGAGATGTAAAAATAGAAACAAGAGAAAGTATTTATGAAGGATGCTGGGGAAATGCGGAATTTACTGATAAAGTTATAAAATTTACAACCACGGGACAAATAGAAGTTGGAGATGCTGTTTTAAAAACATTCAGGAATGGACTAAGACTGGTTGACTGTGGATTTGGTTTTGAAAGACTTCTTTATTTATCAACTAAAAATCCATTAGAGGGAATTAACTTTCCATCTACCTTAGAATTTAAAATTTTTGATTATTTTCGTTCTTTAACCTTACTAATCGCGTCAGGGGTTGAACCAACACAAAAAGGACAAGGATACCGAGTTAGATTATTTTCAAATTTATTAACTCAGGAAGTGATAAAATCGCTTAAACCAAATTCCCCTATTATAGATCCTACTTTTGTGGAAGAATTAATCAATCATGTGTATAATTATTTTTTGGCTTTTCAATATCCTTTTGAAGCGGATCTTAACAATACTATTTCAATTTTGATTAGAGAATTAAGAAGAAGTCTGTTTAGTAATGCATTTATGAAATCTTTTGGTCCGGAAACTAAGTTAAGAAGGAATATGGGAACTTTTAATTTTTACTCTCCAACTCTTGAAGAATTTTTAAAACAGTTTGATAAAAAATCTGCACAAACTATTAGAAATAATATACCAAACATCCCATGGCTAACCACTATTTAAGCACTTTAAATGATAAAGGAATAATCTTTCTCTCCGGTGGTGGTGATGAAAAGAAAAGTTGGGTTATTGATCAAAAATTTGTTTCTATTTTAAAAACTAAAAAAATTTTATATATCCCGGTTGCCTTAAACAGAGATTTTTTAGGATTTGAAGAGGCATATGATTGGGTAGTTAGTTGCCTATCTTCCCATTCAAAAGAATTTTTGGAAATAATTATGAACTTAGATCTAAATAAAATTACTGATGAAGACTTAAACCATTTTGAAGCAGTTTATATAGGTGGTGGCAATACCTATAAGTTGCTTTATTTATTTAAAATCTCTAAATTTGAAATAAAACTAAAAAAATTTTATGAAAATGGGGGAATTATCTATGGAGGAAGCGCTGGTGCTATTGTTTTAGGCAAAAATATTGCCACTGTGGAAGAAGAAAAAAAAGAAAACAATGGAAAATGTCTCTTTGAAGAAGGACTTAATCTATTAAACAATTATTCAATAATCTGCCACTTTAATCCAGAAGAAAAACTCCGGATTGAGAAAATAAAAAATTTCATAAAAAAATTTAAAATACCGGTCCTTGCTCTTCCTGAGGGATCAGGTTTGATAAAAAAACAAGAAAGATTTTATTTAATTGACAAAGATAAACCTGTTTTTAAATTTGATTTAAAAGGTAAATTTTTCTTAATCAATGACGAATCATTTTATTAAAAATACTAATGAGGAAAGACATGAAGAAAAAATTTATAGTTTGCGATTATCCTAATCCTAAAAACTATACTTTTCCACCTTTTGGCTTTGGAAGTTCTGAAAAAAGATTATGGTATATCGCAAAAACAGTGTCAGAATTTAATGACTTTGAAGTAATATTAACCGGTCCACTGTGGCTACCTAAATATATACCAAAAGCTAAACATTTTAAGCAAAGACTTACACCTAAAACCGTTGATAAATTTTTTAAAACCTACGGAAAAGCAGATTTCCTTTTGGCGGGTCATGAATATTTTGATAAAGAAGATTATATTAATACATTTAAAAAGGTAGCAAATAAAATTTTTACTTATATACTCCACCCCTATAAGTTTACTAAAAATTTTTTTGATAGAAAAAATTTTTTTTTATTTTGTTATTCAGAAGAAATAAAAAATTTGTATAAAGAATTTAGACCGATAAAGCAAGTATTGTTTCATTCAGGGGTAGACGAAACACCTATTTTTTCTGAAATACATAGTAATTATTTAATTTGGATGGGTAGAATTGAAGAGCAAAAATCTCCTCATTATGCTATTTATGCGGCTAAGAGGTTAAAAATGCCTCTTTATGTTTTAGGAAAACCTGTTTATGAAAATGAATACGCACTAAAATACCATAATTTATTATCATCTAACTACGTTAAACCATTTGGTGTTGTTTTTGGCAAAAAAAAGATGCAATTAATTTCAAAAGCAGCTTGTGCTATTTACACAGTAAGCAAAACTTTTATAGATGCAGGTCCGGGAGTGTTAGCGGAATATTTATGTTCCGGCATTCCTGTTATTGGAATTACGTGGAAAGGTAATGATGCAATCTGTGAAGCAATTAATTCACCACTTTTAGGTGAAGTGATAAAAGTAAATGATAAATTTACTGATTGGCAAATAGGAGAGCTTATTGCGCAATCAATTAAAAAATGTTTAAAATTAGATAGAAAGAAAATTTATGATATAGCTAACGAAAGATATAACATGAAAAAGATAATGAGAAAAATTTTTAGTATGCTTTTAAGATCTTCTTAATTTTTGAAAATTAATGTTAGGGTAATGTCTAAAAACATAAAATGACTGTCCTTCGAATCGAAGGACAGTCCTTATAATACAATAAACAGGATTACTTAATGTTAGACAAGCAAGTTTAGGATGAGAAAAAAAGTGTGTAACTCCTGTAATAGTTTAAAATTAAAAATTTAAAAATTTTTTATTAGTTTTTTAGAGCTTATGAGATTTAAATTTTTAAGCTCGTAGTTCAAGCGGCTAGAATGTCTGCTTGGCAGTCAGGAGAGCAGGGGTTCGAGTCCCCTCGGGTCCACATTTTTTATTACAAGCCTCAAGTCCCCAATTTTAAGAGGAAGGCCCTTAAAATCTGATAATAATCTTCCAGACTTTTAATATCCACCCACTCATCATCTGCATGAAGATTACCGCCAATTGGCCCAAAGGTAACTCCGTCACAGCCCACTT
>JACVJA010000304.1 GCA_015661035.1 Candidatus Calidifonticultor daggyaiensis
CTCTATTGGTATTGTTTGTATAGGTCAGACTTTGTTGTTAATATCAGGGACATTCGATATTTCTGTCGGTTCACTAGTAGGTTTTTCAGGAGTTATACTGGCAAAATTGATTGTGGTTTTTAATGTGGAAAGTAATATTGGTGCTTTTGTTTGTTTGGTAATTGTATTATTAGTTGGTGCACTAATAGGATTTATAAATGGCTTAATCATAACTAAAATAAGAATAAATGCTTTAATTACTACTATTGCTATGTTATCTATTATTTTTGGTATATCACTAGTTATTACAAAAAGCAAATTTATTCCTCTTAATTTAAAGTTTTTTAAAGTTTTAGGATCTTTTCCTTTGCCGTTAATAATTTTATTGGTATTATATGGCTTGTTTTTTATTATTTTAAAATATACAGTATTTGGAAGGTATATTTATGCTATTGGTAATAATGAAATAGCGGCAAGTTATGCAGGTATAAATGTTAATTTAATAAGGATTTTATTATTTACTATTACAAGCGCATTATCTGCTTTATCTGGTATTATTTTAAGCTCTAAATTAACCTCAGCACAAGCTATTTTTGGGCAAAACTATCCTTTAATAACCATAGCTGCTTGTGTCATAGGTGGAACTTTATTATCTGGAGGACGTGGGGGTGTTTTAGGTTCTTTAGCTGGTATAACCTTCTTAGTTTTTTTGGAAAATGGTTTAATTTTTATAAAGTTACCTACTTATATTCAGGATTTAGTTACAGGCATTATTTTAATTATTGCAGTATTTGTTAGCGAAGTTTTTATTAAGAAAAAATAAAAGTTTGGTAAAGGCTTTAAATAAAAAAAGCCACTAGTCTTATATATTAACAGGTTTAATAGTAATGTATAAATTTAATCATTTTAGAAATTTTGGCTGCAGGCTTATTGAAGTTATTTATAAAGGTTATAAAACTTTATTTGTTGAAAACCAAAAAATAAGAATTGGCGTATTAGTAGATAAAGGTTGTGATATTTTTGAGTTTTTAAATAAGCCTTTAGATATTGATTTTTTATGGCGTTCTTATCAAGGCATTAGGCAAAAAAATTTTTTTTCTAGTATTTTTAGTAAAGAGGGTAATTTTTTAGATCTCTATTATGGCGGCTGGCAAGAGCTTTTTCCAAACGCTGGTGATTCGGTAAATTATAAGGGAGCAGAACTACCCCAACATGGCGAAATACATTCTATACCATGGCAGTATGAAATATTAAAAGATGAACCCGAAGAAGTCAAGGTAAAGTTTTACATAAGAACATACCGCACTTGTTTTTATATAGAGAAAATTATTTCTATACATGATAGTACTCCTGCAATTTTTTTAAACGAAACTATTATTAATGAAAGTAATGAGGAAATGAACTTTATGTGGGGTCATCACCCTGCATTTGGTCCACCATTTTTGTCCGAAGATTGTTATCTGGATTTGCCTAAATCTGAAATTTTAACTGACGAAGTTAATTTGTCACCTGCAACAGGAAGGCTAAAGATAGCACATTATTCAAAATGGCCTATTACTTTGGATAGAAACAAAAAAGCTATTGATTTAAGTAAAATTCCATCAGCACAAACGCATTCTCATGATAGAGCTTATATATACGGGTATGAAAAAGGTTGGTTTGCAATAACAAATAAAAAAACAAATGTTGGCTTTGGTTTGTCATTTGATCCAAAAATTTTTAAATACTTATGGTTTTGGCAAGTATATGGTGGAGCTTTTGGTTATCCATGGTATGGAACCAATTATAATATTGCTATTGAGCCAAATTCCTCTTATCCGCCAAACCTTTTAAAGGCTATTGATAATAATACAGCATTAAGCCTTAGACCTAAAGAATTTATCCGAACTTCACTTACTGCAGTAGCATTTGAGAGTAAAGGCAGAGTTAAAGAGATATTAGCGGATGGAAAAGTAATTTTTTAAAATAAAAGGGGGTAATTAATTTTGAATTCCAGAGAGAGATTTTTAAAAGTTATAAATGGAGAAATTCCTGATAGAGTTCCTGTAACTCTATTTATAATCGAACAAGGCCACTTTATTAATTATATTTATCCAGATTTAGAAAAGGATAATTATATTAAAGGGCAGTTAAAAGTAATTGAAATTCAAAAAGAACTTGGGTGTGATGTTTTTGTAAGACTACTTTATGGCTCGACGCCATTGTGGGTTATGTATGGCGGAGTAAATGTCGATAGAGAAACTGAAAACTGGCAAATAAAAAAAGAAGAATATGTAAGAGGCGCTACAAAAGTAGAAAAATTTAATATAAAAACTCCTGATGGTGAAATATATCAAGAATTTTCTACATTTTATAAAGGTAATGGTACTTATTTTTATAACTGTACAGTGCACCCGGTTAAAACAGAAAGGGATTTAGATATTATAATAAAATATGAGCCTAGAATGGATAAAAATTATCCTTCTAAAATTAAAGAGCATGTTTCAATTATAAAAAAGGCTTTAGGTGATGATGGAATCATAGGTATTTGGTCTCCTCATGGTCCTTATAATAATTCAGCTTCGTTAATAGATCTAAATACTTTATATTCATTATTTTTATATGATTTTAAATTTTATGAGAAACTAATGAACTTTTCGATTGAAAGGTTTGTAGATTATGTTAATGCTATTAACGATTCAGGTGTAGATGTTCATTGTATAGGAGCTAATGTAGCAGGAGGCTTTATCGGAAAACAACTTTTTGATAAATATATCTTACCATTTGAAAAAAAATATATAGATATAGTTCAGTCTAAGGGGATTCCAGCATTGTATCATAATTGTGGACAAATAATGAATTTTGTTGAATCTTACATTGAGGTAGGAGCTAGTTTGGTTGAACCTTTTTCACCTTTTCCTCTAGGTGATGGAAATTTAGCTGATGCAAAAGCAAGGTCAAATGGTAGATATGTAATTTTTGGAAATGTTGATCAAGTTAATATTTTATTAAAAAGCAGTATCGATGAAATAAAAAGAGTGACTAAGGAGACAGTAGAAACTGGTAAGCCTGGAGGTAAATTTGTATTACAGTCTGCAGATTTTATTGAATATGGTACACCAATTGAAAACCTAAAGGCATATGTAGAAACTGGTATTGAGTATGGTTATTATGATTAAGACTATTCTACTTTTATTTTTCTATAAATGATTTTTTATGTACGGTATTTTTTAAAAAGGTTTTT
>JACVJA010000305.1 GCA_015661035.1 Candidatus Calidifonticultor daggyaiensis
AAAAAGATTTTTTATTCAAGTCTGAGTTTTTCTTGAGAATCGTAACCTTCTTTTTTGTCAGTTTGTTTTTGTGTATATCATTACACCTTGTGGTTACAGGAAATTTTATTTACACTTTGCGGCAGTTATCTCTTGTCCATTTCGTTATAAACAAAAGTCTTCTTGGGTGGGGGTATAAATACCCGATTGTTTTGGCTTCTAAAGTTTTTCGGTTTGATAAAAATTATCTTCTTTTTCCTTTTCTATTTTTTCTCCTGGCAATAGAGCAGGATATTTGTTTGGAATTACTGCGGTTGTCCAATTTTTTGGAATCTCATTAAAAGTTTCAAATTTTTTTCCAGAAGCAAAAATCAAAACTGGCTTTTCTTGGGTTTCAATATTGCAAAAAGGGCATTCTTTTTTTGAAATTTTTATTTTTTCTTTTCTTTCTTTTTTAAACATCTCTGGTCTTTTAGCTCTGCCAGTAGCAATAATTACCCAATCTTTATTTACCGGATCTAACCTTAATTCAGAAGGAAAAGTCAATTTTTTATTTTCGTTTTTTTTATTTTTAATCATAATTTTTATGGATTGGTTAGCTTTTTAATTATAACAAAACTTCTTTTAATAATTTTTGCTGGAACAATGTTTGTCGGTTGCTGTATAAGTATTAAGGATTTAAGCTTGATAAAAGATTTAAATTTAAATGAAATTATTTTAAGTAAAATAACCCAAAACAGTGATTCTTCAGGTCTAGCAAATAATTCTACAAAGAATATTAATAATGGACAGAAAACTAACAAAAAGGGATTTATTATTTATTATTATATAGATAAAAATATTGATTATAAAATAAGGCAGTTGATTACATATAAATTAAATCAACTTGTAGGTCAAATTAATGAGAACTTAATAAAAGAGATTGATAATGCTTCAGAAAATATTACTTCAAAAAAAATTATTGTAGATAATATTACTGCAAAATATATTACTGAAAACATCTTAAAAAATTCAACTGAAGAAGATTTAAAAGATATTGACGATAAAAAAGATATTCCTGATGATTGCTTAAAAGGGAATTTGCAAAATGGAAATGATAGCGGAATCAAAAAAATTTTTCTCAAATTAGTTTATAATTATGATGATGCAAATCTTGTATTTGAGTTTGATAGAAGTAATTTTTATAGTGAAGTTAATGCTTTAATTTTGCCGGAGCCAATTTATTATGTAATTGCTTGTCCATTCTTTAGTCTTATCGAAGATATTAATTGGGATGATTTTTTAAATTTGTGGGCTGGCAGAGATGATTCGCTTAAAGATATAAAAGGAAATGATGTTAAGGCTATTTTAGCTTTAAGCACCAGAAATATGGCAGTGCTTGAAAAGCTTCTTGGAAAGTGTAATGCAAAACATTTAGTAGTTGACAGTCAAAAAAATATTGATGAATTAATAAAGACCCAGAATAAAGATTTTAATAATGATAATTCTAATATAAATCCTAAAGTAATAACTATAATCCCATTTGATAAAATCAAGCCATATTATAAGGTTTTAAGAATTAATGAAATATCAATTTTTGATAAGGAATATAATGAAAATAAAGAATATAAACAAAGCGATATAGAAAAATATCCATTAAAAATTCCAATAATTATGTATTTTAAGGAAAGAAAAAAAGCTGATAATAATTATAATTCCAATAATGACAATGCTGACAATCCTGATGATTCTGATAAATATAATAATAGAAACAATTATTATAATTATGACAATAATATTGATAGTGAAAATAACGATGGCAACAAAAAGGATAAAAGTTTATACGATTTGATGCAGATGCAAACAATATCCATTATTAAAAAATTATTTGAAAATGATTATAGTATTACTAATAGGGAACCAGATAAGTTGGTTTCAGTTATTATGACTGGGGTAACTGCTTTAACAAGGCAAATTGCAGGAAAGATGGATTCAAATGGAATTGCCTATCCAGCAGAAAAGATTAAAGAGGTTTTGCTTAATGCAGATATCACGCATATAAGCAACGAAGTCTCTTTTATACCAGATTGCTATGCAGCACGTCCAAATACTACTATTTTTTGCAGCAAACCTGAGTATTTAGAACTTTTAAAATATATTGATGCAGATGTGATTGAATTAACAGGAAATCATTTGAATGACTATGGTTGGAAATGGCTTAATTATACATTAGATATTTTTGATAAAGAGGGTTTTTTATATTTTGGTGGTGGACGAAATTTGGAAGATGCAAAAAAACCTGCTTTATTTGATTTTGGAAATACAAAAATTGCTTTTCTTGGGGCAAATTATTTTGGTCCCGCAAGTGATTGGGCAACTGATAATACAGCAGGTTCTGCTCCAATAAACTCTTTAAGCAATGAGTATATGGAACAGGATTTTAAATTTTATGAAGAAAAAATTAAGGATTTAAAAGAGAATGGATTTAATGTAATATTTACTTTTCAATATGTTGAAACTTATAGCTATAAACCAACCCAGCAGCAAATAATTGATTTTGAAAGAATAGCAAATGCAGGAGCAGTTATTGTCAGTGGGAGTCAAGCTCATCAACCGCAAGGTGTAGAATTATTAGATGAGGGCTTTATAAATTTTGGACTCGGAAATCTATTTTTTGGACAAGCATTAGGTAAAGAAGTAAAGCAAGGTCTAATTGCAAAACATTATTTTTATGGTGGAAAGTATATAAATACTGAATTAATTACAACTTATATTGAAGATTTTTCTCAGCCCAGGCAAACATTTGGATCTGAAAGAGCTGAGTTGTTAGATTTAATTTTTAAAAGCAGCATTAGGTAAATTTATTATTTTATTAAGTTTAAAGTGATATGGTTTTTGGCTTGTCAAAGCAGGAGTGTTAGAAAAGTGTATTATATTATTATTATTTTATTAAGTAAATTTTTTATTCAGTTGTTTTATTTGTTTTATAATTTTTAGTAAAAGTTTATTGCAGAAATTTATGAAAAAATTTAATTTTTTCAAATATTTTAAAAAAAATAAAAGTGATAATCCAGAAAAAGAAATGTCCTTTATTGAACATTTAGAAGAGTTAAGAATAAGACTTTTAATTGTAATGGGTGTATTTACTATAGCATTTATTCCAGCTTATATATTTAGAAAATACTTAATGGATTTTTTGACAGCACCTTTAGTAGATAAAAAATTAGTTTTTTTAGAAA
>JACVJA010000306.1 GCA_015661035.1 Candidatus Calidifonticultor daggyaiensis
ATAAGATTAGCATAAAACTATGCAAATGTTGTGAAAGAGGAGAAATTTTTTCATTAAGATAAAATAATATTAGTATAAACTCTAAGAATGGAGAATTTTTATGTGTGGAATTGTTGCATATATTGGGAATAAAAATTGTAAGGATATATTAATTAATGGTCTGAAAAGACTTGAATACCGGGGTTATGACTCTGCTGGTATTGGAATTCTTGTAAAAAGTAATTTAAGCACAAAAACAAATAGTTTTTGTTTTAGTCAGTCTCAAAATGTAAATGCAGATAATTATATCAATAAAAATGATAATGCTAATAATTTAAATAGTAATGTAAATAGCAATAATGGTAATAATACTACTAATACCAATACTAAAATTAATACTAATGCTAATTTTAATAAAAATACTAATATTATAAACATTAATATTAAAAACCCCAACGAAACCAATAAATCAGAATTAATTTTAAATTCTATGGAGCAAATAAAAATAGTAAAACAGGCAGGAAAAATTAAAGATCTTGAAAAATTATTGGAAAACATTGAAATTAATGGAACAATTGGTATAGGTCACACCAGGTGGGCAACTCATGGCGAGCCAAACCAGGTAAATGCCCATCCTCACATGGATTGTAATGGCAGGATTGCAGTTGTACATAATGGAATTATAGAAAATTATAGCAAATTAAAAGAGGAGTTGATCAAAAAAGGTCATAAATTTGTTTCTGAAACTGATACGGAGGTTTTACCTCATCTTTTAGAGGAACACCTTAATAATTATGCTCAAGGAAATTTGTTAATTGCAATGCAAAAACTATTAAAAACAATAAAAGGCTCAGGGGCAATTGTTGCATTATCTTTAGAACACCCAGACGAACTAGTTGCAGGAAGAATTGCAAGCCCGCTTATAGTAGGAGTTGGCGGGGCGAAGGGGGAAAACTTTTTTGCATCTGATATGCCGGCAGTGCTTGAACATACTCGTCAATTTATAATTATTAATGATTATGAGACTGTAAGAATAACCAGAAATAATGTAGAGGTTTATGATTCTGAGGGTATATTAATAAACAGAGAACCATTTAAAGTCAGCTGGACAATGGAAAGTGCTGAAAAAGCAGGTTATGAAGATTTTATGTTAAAAGAAATGTTTGAGCAGCCTTATGGCATCAGAGAAACTTTAAGAGGAAGACTTTCAAATGGAGCTTTTAATTTTGACGAAATAAACTTAACAGAACAACAGATAAAAGACTTAAAAAAAATACAAATAATAGCTTGTGGTACCTCATATCATGCTGCTCTTACAGGTAAGTTAATTATAGAAAAATGGGCAAAGATTCCAGTGGAAGTTGATATCAGCTCTGAGTATAGGTATAGAGATCCGATTGTTGATAATAATTGTTTGTTTATAGCAATTTCACAGTCAGGTGAAACTATAGATACACTTGCTGCTATAAGGGAAGCAAAAGGCAGGGGTGCAAAAGTTATGGCAGTAACTAATGTGGTTGGAAGCACTATTGCAAGGGAATCAGATTCAGTTGTATATACTCATGCAGGTCCAGAAATTGGAGTTTGCGCTACAAAAACTTTTACTGCTCAAATAGTTGTAATGTATATGATTGGTCTATATTTAGCAAAAATAAAAGGCACCTTAAGCAGTGATGAGTATTTAAAGATTATAAAAGAACTTGAAATAATACCAAATAAAATCCAGTTTATATTAAATAATGCTCATCAAATAAAAAAAATAGCAGACCAAACTTGTAAATATACTTGTTTTTTATTTTTAGGCAGAATATATGGTTTTCCAATGGCGCTTGAAGGTGCTTTAAAACTTAAAGAGATATCATACATACATGCAGAAGGCTATGCAGCTGGTGAGATGAAACATGGCCCAATAGCATTAACTGATACAAAAACAGTAGTAGTTGGAGTAATGCCTCAGGATTTTGTTTATGAAAAAATGTTAAGCAATATTCAAGAAGTTAAAGCAAGGAATGCAAAAATATTTTCAATAATCTCCAAAGGAGATAAAAATACACAAAAATATTCTGACTTTGTTTTTGAAGTTCCAAAAACATTAGAAGAGCTTTATGGTATTTTAACGGTTGTGCCAATGCAGTTATATGCTTATTATATTGCTAAAAACTTAGGTAGAAACGTAGACCAGCCAAGAAATTTAGCAAAAAGCGTCACTGTTGAGTAATCATGAATTTTTTCATAAAAGGTAATAAAATAGTTGGTATTGGTGTTGACATAATTGAAGTAAAAAGAATAAGAAGTGCTATTTTAAAAAATAAAAATTTTCTAACAAAAGTTTTTAGTGATAAAGAAGTTTCATACTGCATGTCTAAAAAAAATCTAGATGCAAGATATATTTGTTTTGCACAAAGATTTTCAGCAAAGGAAGCAGTGTTAAAAGCTTTTGGGCTTGGGGGTTTTAATAAAATTAAATTAAATGAAATAGAAATACTAAATAAAAATAATGGTAAACCAACTGTGAATTTAATAGGAAATGCTGCAATTTTTGCAAAAGAAAATAAATTAGTAAATATTGAAATTTCATTATCTGGCGTAAAAAAGTATGCAGTTGCTTTTGCAATAGTATTTGGAAATGTTTAATATTTTTAAAATTTATCAGAAAGGATGATTTATGGAAATTATATTAGAAAAAATTAGAAGTTTAAATCAAGGTAAAAACATTGAGTCTGTTTTTGATAAAAGTTTTAAAATCTTTGGCAAGGTTTTTAATGAATTTGATGTAAAAGATATTGTAAGCTATATTCAGAATAATAATATAGTAAAAGACGAAATTGTCTACATTGCAGATAGTACTGAAATAAGAAATAAATTTTCTAGAATAATAAAACCAATTATTGACACTGTCTATGCTGGTTTGGATGTTCAAGTAGGCTTATGTTATGGCAAAAATGATACCCTTAATGCATTGGAATATCATCAGGGCAGTGAAGTTTATATTGTTGGCGAAGATATGATTTTAATGATAGGGGATGAAAGAGATATAGATTGGTCTGATATCTCATATGATTCTTCAATGGTGCGATTTTTTTATACGCCAAAAAATACAGTTATTGAGTTAAAAAGCGGTTGTCTGCATTATGCTCCTTCACATGTTTACAAATCAAAAGGTTTTAATGTAGTTGTAATGTTGCTAAAGGGTACTAGTGAAAAATTAGATA
>JACVJA010000307.1 GCA_015661035.1 Candidatus Calidifonticultor daggyaiensis
TATAAAAAATTTTGTCTCAATAAGGGAATGCTTGATGTGGAAGACATTGTTGGTACAGTAATATTTTTGCTCTCTGATGAATCAAAGTATATTAATGGTCAAAATATAATTGTTGACGATGGTTTCTGCTTGTAAAATAGTTATAATGGTGTAAAAAAAATGATTAATCTATCAAAAACTTTATCCACCATAACAATTGCAGCTAATAGAATCGTTAATTCATCTTTATTCAGAGCTTCTGGGATTTATACCTTTGCTTTGGTATTAAATTCTGGAATCCCCTTTTTACTTTTGCCAATACTTACAAGGTATTTGACTCCAGCAGACTATGGAATTGTTTCTATGTTTACACTTTTGGTTTCTATTTTTAATGTTTTCACTGGCTTAAGTGTGCATGGAGCTATAAATAGGGTATATTTTGATAAAAATATAAATTTTAAAGAATATGTGTTTAATTGCATAATAATTTTAATAATTAGTAGTTCAATCACATTCATTATGGGTTTATTATTTTTAGATTTCATTTCAAATGTCTCGTCAGTAACAAGAAATTGGATCCCTCTGGCAGTTGTTGTTAGTTTTTTTCAGTTTATAATTTTTTCTGTTTTATCCATCTACCAGGCAAGAATGTGGGCAAAAAAATATTCTTTTATAATGTTATCACAATCTTTAATCAATGTTTTTTTTACAATTGTGTTAGTAGTTTTTTTAAATCTTAAATGGCAAGGGAGAATTATTGCCCAATCTTTGACTATCATTATTGTAGGTTTTTTTTGCGTGTATCTATTAAAAAACTGGATAAATATGAGAATTAATTTAAATTATATAATGCACGCTTTAAAATTCGGAATTCCTTTGATACCCCATACAATAGGCGGAATGTTAATGGTTTTAACTGACCGGTTTATAATCACAAACTTACTTGGAGTGGAGAAAACAGGGATATACACTGCTGGTTTACAAATAGGTAGCGGCATAACTCTTTTGGCTGATGCATTTAACAAAGCATATGCACCATGGTTATTTGAAAAATTAGGATCTGACAATTATATTCATCATGTTAAAATAATCAAATTTACTTATATTTACTTCGTTCTTATATTTTTTTCAGCAATCTTGCTTGGATTTTTAGCACCATATATAATCAATGTGCTCTTAGGGAGAGAATTTCAAGATTCCTCTTTAGTTGTTTTATGGATTGCGTTAGGTGGTGCTTTCAATGGAATGTATTATATGGTGGTGAATTATATTTTTTATGTATACAAAACTCATATTCTAACATTTATAACTTTGATTAGCGGAATTTTGAATATTCCTTTGACATACTTTTTCGTAGAACATTATGGTATGATAGGAGCAGGTTATTCCTATTCAATTATCTTTTTTTTACAATTTATATTTACATGGATATTATCAATGAAAGTATACAGAATGCCCTGGTTTAATTTTAAAAGAATTTAGTAGTTTTTGGAAATAGATAGTGGATATTAAAGAACTTTTGAAAATAGAAGAAGATGGTGAATTATTAAGATATAGGGTTACATATTTAGACTTACCTCTGTGGATGTTTTTAAGATCGGAAATTATTCATTTTTACATACCTCAAAAATTATTTGGATTAGATGAGGGACATATCAAAATAAATCCCTTCAAATTACCTTTTCAAAAGAAGTTCAATTACATAGCAAAATCAATATTAAAGCATCCTTTTAGATTAGTTAAAAAAGATATAGTGATTTTTGGAGCGGGGATTAATAATGTACTTGAAAATAACTATTATATCAATAGGCTTTATGATCCTTTTTGGGATTATATAAAGGATAAAGTTTTGTTGTTAGAGAGTTCTAATAAATTTTTTTATCCTACTCCGAGATTTAATTATGAAGTATTATACAGTGATATTATTCCTATATTAAGCAAAACTTTGTCTAAATTGCTAACGATACCAAAAAAAGATATCGATACCATTAATAGTTTTTGTAATGAATTGATTAGTAGAGTAAATCATTTATTTGGCATAGACATACGGGAATATTTTCAGTTAAATAAAAAAAGGATTTATAATTTGATACCAAAAATTAAAGTAAGGGGATTTCTTTTTAAAAATCTTTTAAAACTAATCAAACCCAAATTAATCATTATTGAGGATGCTCATTATGGAGGTTATACAGATCTGATTTATTTAGCAAAACAATATGGAATAAAGGTAGCAGAGTATCAACATGGCTTTATTGGCAGAAATCACTTAGCATACAATTATTCAAGTTCAATCCACGAAATTATAGCCACGTACTTACCAGATTATATGCTTTTTTGGGGTAGATACTGGTCTGAATCAACGATGATTCCAGCTAAAAAAGTAATTGTTGGGTTTCCATATTTAGAACAAAAGACAAAGGATGCAGATAAATATAAAGAAAATATTATACTGCTAATATCTAGCGGTACAATACCAGAAGAGGTCGTCAATTTCGGTTTATTATTGATTACTTTTCCAGAATTTAAAAATTACAAATTTATTTTTAGACCCCATCCTACAGAGAGACCTGCGGTTAATGAAAGATATGGGAAGTTAATATCTGCTGGATATGAACTGGATTTAGGGAATCTTTATGAAACGCTTAAAAAAGTAGAAATATGTATTGGTTTAGAATTATCAACTGTGTTATACGAGGCTGTGGCGTTTAATTGCAAAGTCTTTTTAAAAAAGACCAAAGCTTCAAGTATTTATGGTTTGGAAAATTTACCTTTTAATACATTTGAAAATTTACATGATCTTAAAGACCAGTTATTGACATCTCGAAATTTTGGGATAAAAAGAGAATATCTTTTTGAGAGTGGTTCGATAAGTAAGTTTAGGGATTTTTTGGATCAGGAAATCTATCTATGACTGTGATTATCGATTATCAAATTGGGAATGTGGGTTCCATAGCTAATATGATTAAAAAAATTGGTGTGGACCCATTAATTAGTTCTGATTGCAAAGTTATTGAAAAGGCCGAAAAAATAATTTTGCCGGGTGTTGGTGCTTTTGATTCCGGGATGAATAATCTTAAAAAATTAGGTTTGATTGATATTTTGAATGAAAGAGTTATAAGATGTAAAATACCGATTTTGGGAATCTGCCTTGGAATGCAGCTTATGACAAATTCAAGCGAAGAAGGTAATATGAATGGATTGGGGTG
>JACVJA010000308.1 GCA_015661035.1 Candidatus Calidifonticultor daggyaiensis
TGTAAAAGAAAGGCCTCTTGTAGATAACCCTCAAAAAAAAGAAAAAGTTGATGTTGATGATTTAGCTATTCTTTTATTTGAGCTTGAAAATGGTGCTATTGGAACACTTGAAGCAACAAAAGTTGCGACTGGAGCGAATGATGAAGTCAGATTTGAAATTCATGGACAAAATGGTGCCATAAGATTTAATAGTATGCAGCCAAACTATCTTGAAGTATACGATTGCAGAGATAAAGAAGAACCAATTGGGGGATGGCGTGGGTTTAAAGCTATAGAGACCGTTCAAAGATATCCAAAACCAGCATTAGCCTTTCCTGGCCCAAAATTCTCTATAGGATGGATTAGGTATCATGTAGGAAATGCCTATGAGTTTATTAAAAATATTATTGAAAATAAAAAACCAGATGCTGACATTTATGCAGGATTTAAAGTTCAGGAAGTAATTGAGGCTGCTTCTATTTCTGATAATGAGAAAAGGTGGGTCGAACTGCCTTTATAATTTTATAATTTTAGAAGCAAGCAAAATAAATTTTTAGCCGTTTTAACCTTGCTGTTCGTTTTGCTGTTTGTAAATTTATAAGCTGGCTGGAAATTTATAAGCAAGTTGATAAGTATTTTCCACTATTGGCAAATCATAAGTATAATTGTAATTATGAATGAAAGTAAGAACACAAATATTAAAAGAGGGGTTTTAAAAAATGTCTGATTTTTTAGAAGAAAATAAAAGAAATATAAATCAAAAATTAAATAGCAGTAAATTAATCAGCAGTAAGTTAAGTAGCAGTAAATTAAATAGTCATAATAAAATATCCATAGAATCTAATGTAAATGAGAAAAATAAAATAAAAATACAAAATTGCATTAACAATAAAGATTCAGTTTGGAAGATGACTCTTGAAAGACTAGATGACACTATGGATAGACTTGGTTTAAAGCCTGGGATGCAAAAATATTTAAGGACTCCAAAAAAAGTACTTGAAGTTGCAATACCAATTAAAACTGATAAAGGCACTATTGAGATATTTAAGGGTTATAGAGTGCAGCATAATACAAACAGAGGACCTGCAAAAGGTGGTATAAGATATCATCCGGATGTAGATTTAGATGAAATAAAAGCACTTGCTATGATTATGACATGGAAATGCAGCTTAGTAGGCCTGCCTTTTGGAGGTGCAAAAGGCGGGGTTGAGGTTGATCCAAATACTGTAAGTAAAAACGAGCTTGAACATATAACCAGAAGATACACTTTTGAAATAATTGATGCTATTGGGCCAGATAAGGATATCCCTGCTCCAGATGTAGGAACTAATGCCCAAGTAATGGCGTGGATACTTGATACTTACTCAATGGATAAAGGACATATGGTACCTGGAGTTGTAACAGGAAAGCCTATATCTCTAGGCGGAAGTCAAGGCAGAGAAGATGCAACAAGTAGAGGTTGTGTTTACACCCTTCTTTCAGCGTTAAAAGTACTAAACTTTTACAATCCAAATTTAACAGTTACAATTCAAGGTTTTGGAAATGTTGGAGGAAATGCTGCAAAAATTTTATATGATATGGGGTTTAAAATTTTAGCTGTTTCAGATGTTTCAGCTTGTTTATATAATAAAAACGGACTTCAGCCTTATGATATATCAAGATATTTAAACCAAAACAAAACTTTAATTGGATACCAAAATGCAGAAAATTTAGGCAGGGATGAAATCTTTAATATAAAAGCAGATGTTTTTATTCCTGCTGCTCTTGAAAATCAAGTAACAAAAGAAACTGCAGAAAAACTTGATGTAAAAATTATTGTCGAAGGTGCAAATGCTCCAACCACACCTGAAGCAGATATTCTGTTAAAGCGTAAGAAAATTTTTGTAATTCCTGATATACTAGCAAATGCTGGAGGTGTTACTGTATCTTACTTTGAATGGGTTCAAGGTAATCTATCGTATTTCTGGACAAAAAGAGAAGTAAATTTAAAATTAAGAGATATTATGGAAAAAGCTTTTTATGATACATATAGATTCTCACAAGAAAATAAAGTTGATATGAGAACTGCTGCATCAATGCTTGCTGTTCAAAGAGTTGCTGAAGCAACAAGTTTAAGAGGAATATATCCGTAATATTCGAAATATTTGTAAAGGTAAATATTATGCTTGGTGAAGAAAGAAGACAATATATAATAAACTTAGTAAATAAAACTGGCAGCATTAGTGCAAGCGAAATTGCAAAATTACTAAATATATCCGAAGCAACGATTAGACGAGATTTAAATAAGCTTGCAAATAAAGGGTTAATTAAAAGAACACATGGCGGTGCAATAAATATCAACTCAGTTGGCTATGAGTTAAAATTTGAAATTCAAAAAGAAAAAAACATTGAAGAGAAAAAAAGAATTGCTTTAGAAGCCTCGTCATTAATTGTAGACGGAGATGTAATTTTAATTGAAGCAGGAACAACTGGATATCAAGTTGCTTTAAATATTACAAACAGGAAAGAATTAACCGTTGTAACTAACAGCTGCGATATAGCAGTTCTTTTAGGCAAAACAAATCCTCAATTCAAAATTATTTTAAGCGGCGGAATTTTAAATACAGATACTCATGCACTTACTGGACCAATTGCTGATTACTCTTTCAGAAACACATTTGTAGACAAAGCTTTTATTGGAATTAGCGGCATAGATATAGACAAAGGAATAACTGCAGTTGACCCTTTAGAAGCGCAAACAAAAAAATATATAATAAATAGTGCTAAAAATATTATTGCTTTGTGCGATTTTTCTAAAATTGGACATATTTGTATGAATTTGGTAGCTCCTGTAAAAGTTATTAACACCTTTATTACTGATGATAAGGCTGATAAAGATTTTATTGAAAAATTAAAAGAATTAGGAATTGAAATTATTATAAGTTATTAAAATAGAAAGGAAAAAAATGTCAGGAATTGAATTAAGAATTGGAAAACTTTTTAATGGCAAAAAAAGTCTAGTAATTTCTGCTATTGATCATGTAATGGAATATGGTGATCAGCCAGGAATTGAAAGTTCAAGGGAAGCAATAAAGAAGTGTTTAGATACTGATGCCCTTTTATTATCAAGATACTCACTTAAAAAAAACTGGGACTTATTTGCAAACAAAAACGCACCAGTACCAGTAGTAAGAATAAACTGGTCCAGCGCTTTTTATTACCCGTT
>JACVJA010000309.1 GCA_015661035.1 Candidatus Calidifonticultor daggyaiensis
TCCTTTAAATATTCAATAAAATTTATAAGCGCCTTTCTATCAAGATTTAAAGGTCTTATTGCTCTTGGGTTAATTATTGGAGTTATCCTTTTTTTCTTGTTCAAGTTGTTAATTGGGCCATTTTTGGCAATTGCGGCTACAGAAAGAATAGGAATATTGGGGAGATATACTCCTGAAAAATTGCCACAAAGCATAACATCTCTTATAAGTGATGGTTTGACAAAACCGAACTCAGAAGGACTTTTTGAACCGGCTTTAGCTCAAAGTTGGGAAACATCTGATAAGGGGAAGACATGGATATTTAATATAGACGAAGAGGCATTTTGGCAAGACGGGACAAAGGTTAAAAGTAGTGATATAGATTATAAGTTTTCTGATGTGGAAGTTGAAAAACCAGATGAAAAAACATTAGTATTTAAACTTAAAAACTCTTTTTCTCCATTTCCTTCTGTTGTCTCAAAACCTGTCTTTAAAAAAGGATTGCTTGGTACAGGTGAGTGGGAAGTAAGAAAGGCAATAATTAGAGGTTCGGCTTTGCAAGAAATGCTACTTGTTAATAAAAAGACTAAATTGCGCAGGCTTTACAAGTTTTATTCAACAGAGGAAAACTTAAAACTTGCTTTTAAATTGGGCAAAATAGATAAAATTTTAAACATTTTGGACCCTTCACCTTTTGATAAATGGAGTATTTTGAAAATAGATTCAAATACTAATTATCAGGAAATTGTTACTCTATTTTTTAATACACAAGACCCTATCTTTTCAGACAAGACTGTTCGCCAAGCTCTTTATTACGCGATTAAAAGAGAAGAATTAGGAGAGGAAAAAGCTTTCTCTCCTATTCCACCTAATTCTTGGGCTTACAACTCTCTTGTAAAAACTTATGATTATGACCCTGAAAAATCTAAAAAAATTATAGATAATTTACCTTCTGAGATTAAAGAAAAATTGTCTGTAAAAATCTCCACAATCAGCCCGCTTCTGCAGCAAGCAGAAAAAATAGCCAAAATGTGGCAAGATGTTGGTGTAAAGACTGAAGTTTCCATATTTACGACTATTCCTGAGGAATATCAGGCGCTTCTTGTGATATTTCAGCCCCCAATTGACCCTGATCAGTATTCTGTTTGGCATTCAACGCAGGAAGCCGCAAACTATTCAAGGTACACTAAGAATCCAAGAATCGATGCTTTACTTGAACAAGGAAGGAGTGTTCTTGATTTTGATGAAAGACTAAAAATTTACCTTGATTTTCAAAGATTTCTCTTGGAAGATGCGCCGGCTGCCTTTCTTTATCACCCTAAGTATTACACAATTTCCCGAAAATAAACTTTTCTGATATATTTTATATATGCTTGAATTTTTGTTGTCTTTGACGGCAGGATACAAAATAGCTAAAATTTTTTCCCACCCCAAGTCCAAAATAAGAAGGAAAATGCCATATTTTAAAATTAAGTTTATCCAATTTCTGCCAAACATAAAAATTTATATAAAAGGGGGAATTATCCACATTCATCATTGGATATATCTTTCAATTCTTCTTGTCTTGTCTTTTAAGTTAAGCTCTTCATTTTTAGATTCTGTTTTCTTTAGGGGCGCATTAAGCGGAGGTATAATTCAAGGCCTTTCTTTCCCAGATTGGAAGAAAATATTCTTTAAACAAGGAAAAGAATAAAATCGAGGCTTACTATCTAACTAATTTCTTTAAAAAAACCAATCCCAACTGGGATTTGCAATTTCCTTGATATTGCTCTTGAGCATCTTGTAAACGCCATCTTCCTTAACTGTTTTCCAAGTTCCCTCGTAAAAACGTCTTTCGGTCTCCCCATCTACCCAATTTTTGGTGGTAAATTTAACAAAAACAGTGTCTTTTAAGTTATTAAACCTTTCAACTTTAACAATTTCCACATCCAAAATATCTTTAAACCTATTTGTCCACTCTTCAAAATTTGTCTTTTTAAGATACTCTTTGCTTAATAGCGCAAACCCTTCTTCCATTCTTCGAGCTTTAAGATATGTATAAAATGCGCGAACAGCCTCTTCTGGTGATAATGAGGGATCAACTTTTATTTTAACAATTTCCTGATCAGTGAATGAAGGCATAAGAGACTTTGCTTGGTCGGCGATTATAAAAAGGGATAAACCAGCCAAACTTAAGGTATTTATTCCCACAACCTGCCCGCACATATCAGTAAGAGGTCCGCCGCTCATACCTTTAACGAGACTTATATCTGTCTGAATATAACTTACAGGATCTTTTCGGGATCGTCTAAATTCAACAAAGTTGCCCTTAAGTATTGTGGCCTTGCCTGTTAAGTCGGTTCCAAGCGGATAGCCGGCGGAAATAAGAGGTTCATTTTCAAGAAGAGAAACCTTATCGGGAAGGGCTAAAACCATATTGGGGTATTTGTTTTCAGTAAAAAGAACGGCAAGATCCGCTTCTTTATTGCCGATCACTTTTGTGGTAGTTGTAAAACTACCATTTGGCAGAATTATCTTGGGACTTGGCTCATCATCTATAACATGGAAGTTAGTTAGAACTTGATCTTCCGCAATAAAAAAGCCTGTTCCCTCTGAATAACCGCCAACAACCCTTACGACTGAATCTTGGAGCTTTTCCCTAACGCCTATCGAACATAAAAGATTTTTCCAATAACCGTATTGATTATCAAGATAATCGGCAATAACAAGAAGCGAGGCAAAAAGGTAAAGAAAAATTGCTAAAAAGAAAATTGATTTCAGGAAATTTTTCAAACTTCTGAAAGGGAAGATAAAAGCTTCAAAAATAAGACTTGCAAAGGCAAATATAAACTTAATTAAAAATTTAAAGAGGTAGTAAATTGTGTAGGTGATAAGCTTAATGGGGAATAAGTAAACGGGTAAAAACAGGCGTTTCAGATAATTAACAAACCTTGTATAACTCAGGCTTGCCCTTCTTTTTATAACTTTTGATAACCTTTCAAATTGCCTGTCCAAAATTCCTGCCATTTTTTTTGGATTTTATCTAAATGTAGCTAAAATTACAATTTGTCAGGGTGGAGGATTAAAATTTGATTAAAAAATATGGTTTGTTAGGTTATTTAACTTCTTAAGTATAGATAAAAGTTTTAATCGATCTGATATAATTTCAAAAAGATGAGTAGAACTAAGATATACGATAGACAGGTTGAAAGATTAAAACA
>JACVJA010000310.1 GCA_015661035.1 Candidatus Calidifonticultor daggyaiensis
TTTTCAGGGGGAAAATAGGAATATAAAAAAAGGTTTATAAACAAATAAGAATTTTAAGATTGTACTTGTTTTTAAAATTAAAAAACAGGTGAATAAAAGTAATGCACTATAAAAATAAAAAATTGTTAAACCAAAAAGACAAAAATATTTCATATTTCCGTAAAAACGCATTTTCTAATGCGTTTTTACGGTAACACAATATTGTTTATAGTGATTCTTGCAGTTGTTGCTATATAAAACTATTTGATCTTATTTAAAACTATAGAATAAAAAAATACTGGGGACATAAGATTGCATTGCTTCAGCGTATTTTTAAATTACTATTTTTAGTGGTTAAAATGACTTAGGTTATATAAAATATTTTAGATTAAAAACTTTTTCTTAGCATTATATTTTGTAAATAAAAATTTGATAAAACAAAAGAGAAAAGGAGATTAAATAATATAATGCAAAATTTCATAACAAATAGTAATGCAGAAAATCTAAAAAAACGTTTATCAGATCTTATAATAAATAGTAACGAATTAAAATTTTTAGTTGGTTTTTTCTATTTCTCGGGATTAAAAGAACTTTATACTTCATTGACTAAAAATACAGATGTTATTTTAAAAGTCTTGGTTGGGCTAAATGTGGATAAATTTAATTATCAATTAATAGAATATGCTGATTTAGAAGATCAGCGTGGAATTTTATCAAATGAAGATATACAAAAAAAATTTTTTACTTCAATAAAAAAATCCATAAACACAGAAAAATTTGATAACCAGCAATTCTATGAACAAGTGAAATATTTTATTGAACTTATTAAAAAAAACTATTTAATAATAAGAAAAACAATTAAGCCCAACCATGCAAAATTATATATTTTTAAATTACAGAGTAATCAAATCGGACGAAACGCATTATTTATTACAGGTAGCAGCAATCTTACGAGTTCTGGACTAACAACGCAGGAAGAATTTAATGTTGAAATAAGTGATTATGGATTTAATACTGCAGAAGGTTATTTTGATTATCTCTGGGAAGAATCGGTTAAAATAACAGAGGATGATGTTTGTAAAAAGAAATTAATAGAACTTCTTGAAAAAGAGACGTTAATAAAACAAATAACTCCATTTGAGGCATATGTTTTAGTTTTAAAAATATATCTTGAATCATTTGAAAAAAAAGTCATTAATAAATCAATAATTGAAATATTACAGAAAAATGGGTATACGCCATATCAATATCAGTTGGATGCTATTAAGCAGGCCTTAACTATCATTGAAAGAAATAATGGAGTGATACTCGCTGATGTCGTTGGGCTTGGAAAAACAATAATTGCCTGTGCAATTGCAAGAGAATTAAATAAAAGAGGTTTGATAATATGTCCCCCAGGTATAATGGGTGATTTAAGGAAAAAAGACGCTGGATGGAATATGTATAAAGAACAATTCGGACTTTATGATTGGGAAGTATGGTCTTTAGGAGATATAGATAAACTTTCTGAAATTATTAATATAAAATATAAAGATATAGAAGTTATTATTGTTGATGAAGCACATAGATTTAGGAATCAGGATACTAAAAATTATGAATATTTAAAGAATATCTGTAGAAATAAAAAGGTTATTCTCCTTACTGCAACCCCATTTAACAATCGCCCGGGCGATATTTTATCTCTTTTGAAATTATTTATTACACCAAAAAAATCCAGCATTACTTTGGAAAATAATTTAGTTGAAAAGTTTAGAGAATTTAAAGGTACTTTTGACCGTTTAGCTTATATAAAAAAATATTATAATTCAAGTGATGGAAAGAAAAAAGACAAAGCGCATTCTTATTACAAAACAATTTTCGGTGAGGACTTTATATTGCCAAATGCATTAGAGAAAGTAAAACAACGGTCAAAATATTTAGCAAAGCAAATAAGAGAAGTTATAGAACCAGTTATAATTCGCAGGAATAGGATAGATTTACAGCACAATCCATTTTATAAAAAAGAAGTTCAGAATCTTTCAAAAGTAGATAATCCAAAAGAATGGTTTTTTGAATTAACAAAAGAACAATCAAAATTTTATGATACTATCATTCAGGATTATTTTGCAGATCCAGACGAAGGTGGAAAATTTAAAGGTGCAATCTATAGACCTTTTGAATATGAAATAGATAAAGAAAAAATAAAAGAAGAAAAATTATCAGAAAAAGACAATTTTGAATATATTCAACAAAGAAATTTATATGATTTTATGCGTAGGTTACTTGTCAAAAGATTTGAAAGTTCTTTTGGTTCTTTTAAACAAAGTTTAGAAAATTTCAAAAATATCACAAGAACTGTTCTTAAATTTATTGAAAAGACAGGGAAATATATTCTTGATAGAGGATTGCTTGAAAGAATTTATGATAAAGATATAGATGAAATAGAAGCGTCGCTGAAAGAATATAGTGAAAAAATAACGCAAGGTGTTTATCCCAAAAATCATAAAATATACAAATTATCGGATTTTAAATATAAAGAAGAATTTATTGAAGATATTAATTCTGATTTAAAAATGTTTGATGAAATTCTTGATTTATTACATAAATTAAACTTTATCCAAAATGATCCAAAAATAAAATGTTTGATAAAAAACCTGAAAGTCCAATTAAAGGAAGATCCTTATAGAAAAATAGTTATTTTTTCGGAATATGTTGATACAATAAAATATCTTGAACCATGCCTTGATAAAGTTTTTAAAGATAAAGTATTGACTGTTGCAGGGAATTTGTCCTCACATAAATTAAATGCAATTTATAAAAATTTTGATGCATTATATTCAGAACAAGAAAATGTATATGACATTTTACTTAGTTCAGATAAAATTTCAGAAGGATTTAATTTAAACCGCGCTGGTATGGTTATTAATTATGATATTCCATGGAATCCAGTTCGTGTAATCCAACGTTTAGGTAGAATAAACCGTATTAGTAAAAAAGTATTTGATAAACTTTATATTGTTAATTTTTTTCCTACAGAAATTGGGGCAGAACTCGTTCAATCCCGTGAAATTGCTTCAAATAAAATGTTTTTGATTCACAATACACTTGGTGAAGATGCAAAAATATTTGATATTGACGAAGAACCTACCCCTTCAAAATTATATGAAAGAATCATGCAAAATCCAGATACATTAGAACAGCAAAGCTTTTATACAAAAGTT
>JACVJA010000311.1 GCA_015661035.1 Candidatus Calidifonticultor daggyaiensis
GAATCATCAATCACTACAAGCCTTTTACCTTTTATCACATCCTTTAAAGGGTTTAATTTTAACTTTATTCCAATTTCTCTTATCTCTTGTGTTGGTTGAATAAAAGTTCTCCCAATGTATCTATTTTTTATCAATCCTTCACCATAAGGTATTTTTGATTCTGCAGAATAACCAATTGCTGCAGGAATACCGGAATCTGGAATTGGTATTACTAAATCTGCATCTGCAGGACCTTCTTTTGCAAGTTGGCTGCCCATTTTATGCCTAATTTCAAAAATATTCTTATTAAAAAGATAACTGTCAGGCCTCGAAAAATATATTAGCTCAAATACACACATTGAAATTCTTTCAACAGGTAATATCATTTGTGACCTTAATCCATTTTTATCAATAATTATTACCTCACCAGGATCAATCTCTCTAATAAAATCTGCTTCAATAATATCCAATGCACAGGTCTCTGATGCTACAATATAATCATCATCTTTTTTGCCCAAAACTAAAGGTCTAAAACCATGTGGATCCCTTATAGCAAATAATTTATCTTTAGTTAAAATAACAAGAGAGTAAGATCCTTTAATTTTACCAATAGCATCAAACACAGCATCTTCTATGCTTTCAGTATCAGAGCTTTCAATAAGAGAAGCAATCACTTCTGTATCTGTAGTTGTTTCAAATCTAACGCCCTTTTTCATTTGCTCTCGCCTTAATTGCTCAGTATTTGTCAAATTTCCATTATGAGCAATTGAAAATACTTCCTCTTTAAACATTCTATATAAAGGCTGTGAATTTTTCCAAATATTTCTTCCAGTAGTAGAATATCTTGTATGGCCAATACCAATACTGCCTTGAAGGGGGGCTAAATTTTGTTCAGAAAACACTTGTGAAACTAAACCTAAATCTTTAAAAACTAAAATATTTTCACCATCGGAAACTGCAATACCTGAACTTTCTTGTCCTCTATGTTGGAGAGCCTGCAAGCCATAAAAAATAAATTCTGCAACATTTTTATGTTTTGCATATATTCCAAAAACACCACAATGCTCGCGTAGGTTTTTATAATTACTTTGATAATAATTATAATAATTTAAAAAATTTTTATAAAAATTGTTCACACCATTTCCTTGCATTTATAAACATTTTTATCCAAGGCGAAAAAATATATTCACTTTCTTTATTGTAATTTTTCAAAATGTCTCTTTCTTTTATTCTGAAATTAAATATTCTTTTAAAATATCCAGAACTGCGCAAAAATTTATTTTTAAAAACCTCTGGAACCCACGGCCACTGCCAAAATAAAAATGACCTCTCAGGATGAGGCATCATTGCTAAATGCCTCCCATCAAAAGAACATAAAGCAGTAATACCCATAGGTGAACTATTAGGGTTAAACGGATACTCTTCTGTTGGATTACCTAAATCATCAATATAGACAATTGGGGCTAAATTTGATTTATTAATTTTTTTTAAAATTTCTTTATCTGGAAAATAAAGATGTCCTTCTCTATGAGCAACCCAGACTCCCAGTATTGAACCTTCCATATCTTTAAGCATTATAGAGGGACTTTTATTTATCCTAACTATTGCCCATCTTGACTCAAATCTTCCAGAAGGATTTGCAATAAATCTTGGTTGTTTCTCTTGTAAAATACCATACCAAGGAACCCATCCAAGCAAAGACATCAATTGGCAGCCATTGCATACTCCTAAAGAAAAGGTGTCTTTTCTTTTATAAAAGTTTTCAAAAACATCTGAAAGCTTAGGATTAAATTTAATAATGCCAGCCCATCCCTTTGCACTATCTAAAACATCAGCATAAGAAAATCCTCCGACAAAAACAACACCATTAAAATCATCAAGTTTTATCTTCTCATCTATTAAGTCAGTCATAGTTATATCCCAAGTATCAAATCCTGCAAAATAAAAAGCACTTGTCATTTCTCTATCGCCATTACTGCCCTCTTCCCTAATAATTGCAACTTTAGGTTTAACTAACAGTTTGGAATTATTATTTTTTTGTCTTAAGCCCAGACTTTCTTTTTTTTCTAATCCTTTGCTTTTTTCTGCCTCTATATTTAACTCACTTAATAAATTTAATTCTTTTAAGTCGTTTAATACATTCAATTTAAAATTAACCTTATAGATGGGATTTTTTCTAATATGATTATTATGCTGCATCACAGAATAATTAGGATTTTGCTGGTATTTTTCCAGTTCATCGCTAGTTGATTCCCACCACATTAAAAGATCATCAGTTTTTATTTTTTCAATAATTTTATCTCTTTTTATAATTTTGTCTTTTATTAAATTTATATTGTTATCTTTATTAATACTTTTATAATTTTTTTTATTGATACCACTACATTTATTACTTTTAACATTTATTTTTATTATTAAGTTTTTCTTTCTTATAGTTTTACCAATGTCATAAAAACTTAAATTATATTTGTTTAAAATTTTAATTATTTCTAAAGTGCTTCTATTATCATACTCAATAACTGCACCTAATTCTTCAGCAAAAAGCTTTTTTAAGCAATACTCATAATATTTATAATATTCATAATTAAAGTTAACAAGATCTGAATTAGATTTTATTTCATTATTTTCATTATTAATATCATTTTTTACAAAAGACTTATAAATAAAATCAGAACTTAAATTGAGCACAGCTCCACAATTACCAGACATAATCATCTCACAGATAGTTGTAATGAGTCCGCCATCGCTTATATCATGGCCTGCAAGTATTAAGCCTTTGCTAATAAGTTCCTGTATTGCAAAAAATAAATTTTTAAGCATACCTGCATTATCGACATCTGGGCAATCTTTGCCAATTGTAGCAAAACATTGTGCAAGCGCTGACCCCCCAAGCCTGGCCTTTCCATTTGATAAATCAATAAATAGCAGTTTGCTTTTACCTGGCATTTTAATATCAGGAGTTATTACTTTAGTAACATCTTCAACAGTACAATAAGCAGATATTACAACCTCACCAGGCGATTTTACTAATTCTTTTCCAACTTGAGCAGCCATTGAAACGCTATCTTTTCCGCCATCAGCTGCAATTTTTAATTCTTTCATTAAACTAGACACAGCTTTTGCAGCTTTTACAATTTCAACACCCTCTCCTGGAAGTTTAGCAGGCCACATCCAATTAACAGAGCATTTTACATGGT
>JACVJA010000312.1 GCA_015661035.1 Candidatus Calidifonticultor daggyaiensis
AATTTTAATAAGAGCTGGTTTAAGGACATTAGTTCAATCATCAAAAATTATGTTCAGGAAATTAAGAAGTTTAGAATTAGAGTTACAATGCATCCAGGTCAATATGTTGTCTTATCTACTGAAAATAAGAAAATTATCAAAAGATCATTAGAAGAATTAAAATACCATTTTTGGGTTTTAGAACAAATGGATTTTGATGAAAATTCAATAGTCGTTATTCATGGTGGTGGCACTTATGGAAATAAAGATAAAGCTTCCAAAACTTTAATAAAAAATATAAATAAAAATTATTGGCTTAAAGAAAGATTAGCTTTAGAAAATGATGAAAAATCATACAAGGCTCAAGATATTTTAGAAATTTGTAATTTAACTAACTTACCTTTTGTTCTTGATTATTTTCACCATAAGATTAATTATTCGCCAATAAAAATAAATGAAGTATTAAAAACATGGGGTAAAAGAATACCAGAATTTCATATTTCTTCAGCAGGCAAGAAGAAAACAAGTCATGGTGATTATATTCACAAAAAAGATTTTTTTAATTTTTTAAATTTTATATTTTCAAATAAAAAAATAAATTTCCAAAGAATAGATGTTCTTTTAGAAGCAAAAAAGAAAGAGTTAGCAGTTAAAAAATTATTAAGAGAAATAAAAAATGAGAAGTATTTATTGGTTTAAAAGAGATTTACGAATAGAAGACAATAGAAGTTTGGCAAAATGTTTAAAAGATTCTAAGAAAATTTATCCTATTTTTATTTTTGACGAAGATATTTTAAAAAATCTTAATTCGTTCGATAATAGACTTTATTTTTTAAAAGAGATTACAGAAAATTTGAAGAGTCATTTAAATTTAAATTTATTTTATGGTAAAACCGATATTGTTTTTGAATACCTAATTAAAGAATTAAAACCACAGGCTGTTTATACGGCAGAATCTTTAACCTGGTTAGGCGAAGAAAGAGATAATAAAGTAAAGAAAATTTGTCAAAAATACGGAATCAAATTTGTAGAAACTTTTGATAATTTTTTAGTTGATGTAAGAAAAATACCTTATACAAAAATTTATTCCCATTTTTATAAGAAATGGTTAAATTTTATTGATAGTGAAATTTTAAACATAGATTTAAAAGATTTTAAAAATAAAACTGAGTTAGTTAAGATCAATAAATTTCAGTTAAATGATTTGATTTTAAAGCATAAATTTGTCGGTAATTTTTATTGGACATTAAAGTATTTGGAAGATAAATTAAAAAATTTCGATTTTGCTAATTATAGTTCTACGAGAAATTTTTTGGCTGAAGATGGAACTTCTAAATTATCTCCTTACATAAGGTTTGGTATTATTTCAATTAGGGTTCTATACCAACGCGTAAAGAATTTAAGCGAAGATTTTGTTAAAGAATTAGCTTGGCGAGAATTTTGGTATCATATTAAAAATTATTTTCCTGAATTAAAAAATTTAGAATTTCAAGAAAAAAGAAGAGGTTTGAAATGGGAAAATAATCAATATTTTATAGAAAAATTTGAAAAAGGTGAAACTGGTTATCCAATAATTGATGCGGCAATAAGACAATTAAAACAAGAAAATTGGATGCATAATCGAGCTAGAATGATTGTCGGTTCTTTTTTAACAAAGGATCTTTTAGTTGATTGGCGAATTGGTGAAAAATTTTTTTCAAAATATTTAATTGATTATGATGAAGTTGTTAATGTGGGTAATTGGCAATGGGTTGCTTCAGTTGGTCCAGATCCTAAACCATTAAGAATATTTAATCCAATATTGCAAGCCAAAAAATTTGATTTTAATTGTAGTTATATTAAAAAATATATTCCAGAATTAAAAAATATAAATTGTAAAAATTTAATCAATCCTATTGATTTTAATATTGAAAATTATACTAAAATAATAGTAGATCATTTTAAACAATCAAAAAGAGTAAAACAAATTTTTTATGACAAATAAATTTAAAATGTTAGAATTTTTTATTGCTTTTAGGTTTTTAAAATATAAACTTTTTAGATCTTTAATTATAATTTTAGCAATTAGTATAGGAATTGCTGTACAGTTTTTTGTTGCAATAATTATTGATAGCACTCAAGCAAATTTAATTAAAAGAACACTTGGTTATTCATCTCATATTACTATTAAACCATTTGACAATGATAAGATAAACACAAAAATTAAAAATCCCGAGAACTTTTTAAAAAATTTAGATTTAAATAATTTTAAAAAAATAGTCGCTTCTGTAGAAGGCGGTGTTTTAGTTTATGATTTTAGTGGCAAAGAGGAAAAATCAGCAAAATTAATAGGATTTAATAATTTATTAGATAAAGATTTATATGGTTTAGAAGAAAATCTTATTATCGGAGAAAAAAATATAAAAAATGGAGAAGCTTTAATAGGTTATGGTGTTTATGATGATTTAAAATTAAATTTAAATGATTTTATCAGTATTAGAAATAATATTGGGGATTTTAAAGGCGTAAAAGTAATCGGAGTTTTTAAAACAGGCAATCAATTAACTGATAATTATATATTAATGAATAAAGAAGAAGTTCAAGATTTTTTAGGTTTTAAAAGATATGAATATAGTTCTTTATTATTTCAAGTAAATAATGTTTTTGACTCAGATAAAATAAAAAGACAAATTTTAAATAATTATAATTATCCTTATGAAATTTATGAATGGAAAGAAAAAAATAAACAATTATTAAACGGTTTATCTGCTCAGTCAACTTCAAGTATATTTATTCAATTTTTTATATTGTTTTCAATAAGCATTTCTATTTTTAGTATTATTAATATGAAAATAGTTGAAAAATATAAAGAAATAGGAGTATTAAAAGCGTTAGGGATGAAAAATAAAAAAATTACTTTGGTATTTATTTATATGAGTTTTATTTTGGGTATTTCAAGTGTAATTTTAGGATTAATTTTTGCTTTTTTAATTTTAAATTTATTTACTAATTTAGTAAAGAACGAACAAGGCCTACCGTTGTTTGATATAGTTATAAAAACAAATTATTTTATCGCAACAGTTTTGTTTAATATTTTTTCAATAGCTTTAGCCGGATATTTATCTTCAAGAAAAATATCAAAAATAGAACCTTCTAAAATTATAATTGGAGGTTAGTTTTAAAAAATGGATAAAATTTTAATCGTAAAAAATGTAGT
>JACVJA010000313.1 GCA_015661035.1 Candidatus Calidifonticultor daggyaiensis
AGGTGGAGCAATATTTATAAATAATGAAAAGGTTTTTAGTTGTAATTGGCCAAGACCTAATAATCAAGAACCTTTTATAAAAAAAATTTCCCTTTCTAAAGGTGTCCACAAAATGTATGTTTCGCTTGAGCAATATTCCATAGGTTTATGGACTGATTTATATATAATTACCCCCAATGGTAAAAAAGAAACATTATCGGAAAAATGGGTTTATTAATAAAACTTGAATGGAATAAAATCTTATTATTGAAAGATTTGGTAAAAAATATGCAACAAAAAGAAGGGATCTATTATTCAGTAAAGGATAATAAATTAAATTATCCTGAATATAGAAAAGAAAATCTTTATTGATACTGATAGAAGATAATAATTTTTATTCGGGAGTGAGAGAAAGAAAAATTTTTTTATGCATAAAACTTTAGAGAATATATTTAAATTTTTTATATTCTTGAGATAAATAGTACTGAAAAACGCATTTCCTTATACGTTTTTACGGATAGTTTTAAACATTGCAAACAATAATTATTATTGGTAACTATATATTAGTTGCAAGAAAGGCAGAGTGATTTTATTTTGAATTTAAAAGCAAACTTAAAGATGAAAAGGAATATATTTCCATTTAATATTCCGCCTTATACTGGAAAAGAAATCAAGTATATAAAAAAAGCAGTTGATAATAAAAAAATCAGCGGTAATGGAGAATTTGCCAAAAAATGCATATCTTTCATTGAAAATAGATTTGGAGTAGATAAGGCAATTCTTACTACATCATGCACCCACGCGCTTGAGATTGCCGCTATACTTGCCGGGATAAAGCCAGGTGATGAAGTAATAATGCCTTCTTATACTTTTACATCAACAGCAAATGCTTTTGTGCTAAGGGGAGCAAAAATAGTATTTGTAGATATACGTAAAGACACTTTGAATATCAACGAAAATCTGATAGAGGCAGCTATTACCAAAAGAACAAAAGTAATAGTGCCGGTGCATTATGCTGGTGTGGGTTGTGAAATGGATACTATAAATGCAATTGCAAAAAAGTATAAATTGCTTGTAATAGAAGATGCAGCACAAGGAGTTATGGCAAAATATAAAGATAAATATTTAGGGGCAATCGGAGATATAGGTTGTTACAGTTTTCATGAAACAAAGAATTATTCGGGCGGAGAAGGAGGGGCTCTACTTCTTAATAATAAAAAATTCATTAACAGAGCAGAGATAATTTGTGAAAAAGGAACTAACAGAAATAAGTTTTTAAGAGGGGAAATTGACAAATATACATGGGTTGATATAGGTTCGTCTTATATGCTTTCTGAAATAAATGCAGCATACTTGTGGGCGCAATTAGAGAAAGCGGATAAAATAAATGCTGACAGACTTAAAAATTGGCACAGGTATTATAAAAATCTTAAATGTCTTGCGGAACAGGGATTATTAGAACTTCCTTTTATACCAAAACATTGTGTTCATAATGGTCATATATTTTATATAAAAACAAATGGATTAAAGCAGCGTTCTAAATTAATTGAATTTTTGCGTAAGAATAATGTTATGGCAATATTTCATTACGTGCCCCTTCATTCATCACCAGCGGGAAAAAAATTTGGAATTTTTTATGGTAAAGATGAAGTTACAACTGCTGAAAGTGAAAGGATCGTAAGATTACCTATGTTTTTTGGGCTTAAAACAAATGATATTGACAAAATATCAGATTTGATTAAAAAATACTTTAAAAAAGAGGTTTAAAATATGGGGAAAATACTTGAATGGATTGATAAGGCATTATTGAATTTTTTAAAAAAAAATATAAACAGGATGCCTGAGAGTTTTGTAAAAATAGTAGCGTATTATCATCCTGATCCGTATCTGCGTAAAGATTATTATGAAAAGTTAGGTGTAGTGATGGGAGAAAATACATTTGCCAATTTAGGTTTGACTGTTGTAAGGAATAAAAACAGACCTTGCGTCATAATTGGTAAAAATGTTTCAATAGCGCCTAATGTAACATTTATTACAGATTCTAATCCTAATAATGGAAAGGAAATATATAATTATACTTATGTAAAAGAAAAACTATGTAAAGCGGAAAATATAACAGTTGAAGATGAAGTATGGATAGGTGCTAATGTTACTATATTTCCTGGAGTTAAACTCGGAAAATGTTCTGTAATAGGAGCCGGGAGTGTAGTAATTGAAAACACAGAACCATACGGTATTTATGTTGGAGCGCCTGCAAGAAAAATAAGAGATATACGCACAGGAGAGAAAATCAAATGAAAAAAGTTGCTGTGTTACAGTCCAATTACATTCCATGGAAGGGATATTTTGATTTAATACATGATGTTGATTTGTTTATTTTTTATGATGAAGTTCAATATACAAAAAATGACTGGCGAAACAGAAATAAAATAAAGACGCCCAGGGGAGTTGAGTGGATAACAATACCTGTGGGAACAAATCTTAATAGAAGAATAATTGATGTAAAACTTTTAGATGATAAATGGCAGAGGAGCCATTGGGATAAAATTAAAGTTAATTATTATAAAGCGCCATTTTTTAAAATTTTTAAGGATTTTTTTGAATATGTATATCTTGGGAAAAAATGGGAATATTTATATGAGATAAACAGGTACTTAATTATTGAAATTTCAAGAAGATTTCTTGGTATTAAAACGGAGTTTGCAGATAGCAAGGATTTTAAGTCTGAAGGAGTAAGGCAGGAAAAACTTATAAGTTTGCTTAAAAGTGCTGGAGCGGATTATTATTTATCAGGTCCTTCTGCAAAGGAATATATTAATGAAAAAGCATTTTATGATGCCGGAATAAAGTTAGCATGGAAAGATTATTCTAATTATCCAAAATACAAACAATTATATGGCGAATATGAAAGTAAAGTATCAATAATTGATTTGCTTTTTAATACCGGAAAAGAAGCTGCAAAATATATATGGGATTACAAAAAATAATGATAGGAGGAAAAAATGATAAAACAAAATATTGAAGGTGTAAAACCGACTTTAAAACGGACACCGTTTCCAACAGCTGTGATTATTGAAACGACAGCATACTGTAATATTGATTGCATAATGTGCCCGCAGGGCAAAATGAAGCGACAGCGAGGAAATATGGAGTTTAGTGTATTAAAAAAAATTGTTGACGAAATAGCAAAAGAAA
>JACVJA010000314.1 GCA_015661035.1 Candidatus Calidifonticultor daggyaiensis
TATTTATATTATTTGAATAATCTGGCCTAATTTCTATTACTTCTTTTGAGCCATCTAATCCAATTTTATCGGATAAAGATTTTGCAAGAATTTTATTAACTTGAGACGAATAGGCATAGTAATCATACTTTTTCATATCATCTTGATAAACTGAAGTAAAATATTTAGTATATTTAATTGGCATAATTACTTCTTTAAATACTGTATCATACAGTTCAAATTCAACATCTGTTCCAATAGTAATTTCCTCAGGAGAAAATTCAATTTTATTTATATATTGTTTCAATACATTATATACATTATAAATAACTATTTTAAAATCATCTTTATTATTAAGAATGTTTATAAAATTAGTATATAAAAACAATATATTATGAGACTTATAATATACTGCAACGATTAAATTTTTTATTTTTATATAAATTATTGGTTGTTTTAATTCTTTGGCGTATTTTTTAAAATTTTCATATAAAGATCTATATTTTGTTTTTAATTTTTGTCTAAATAAAAAATAAAATTTATTTAATTTTATTTTTGAAATTACTTCATCGTTTTGATTCTGAAATTTCTCTAAATTGTTTAAATTTATTAAATGTTCTACATTTTTAATTATATCAACATTCTCTATTTCTTTATCATTTTCTTGAATATATAAATATTTCTTTATTTTTTTAATTTCTCGAGAATCAAAAATTTCTAAATTTAAATAATAACCTTTAAAATGTGAAGAAAATTTCAAATTTATTAATAAAGAATTAATCATTAATTCTTGAAAAGTAGGATATTCAACTGCTTCTCCTTCTCTATCATCATAGAGAATAGAAGCAAACTGTTGTGAGAAAATATTTTTTATACAGTCAATAACTTTTAATATATATTCATTCATATTATTTCCCTCCTTTTCCTTTATTAAAATTATTTATAAATTTTTCATAAGAGTTATTAATTGCTTGTATTAATTTTTCTGTTTTTTGTTGTAATTCTTCGTTTTCTGAATATTCATAGTTGTCTACATCATAATAAAGAGATCTTAATTCGTATGGTAACCCCACAAAATATATTCCCTTTTGGGTTAAATGACTTAGTCGAGTTAAAATTTTGAATTCTTGAATTGCTGTATTTTGATCAACAGTTTCATAGCCATCAAGCTCAATATTATAAGTCTTATTCGTAAGATTTTCTTTCTTCTTAGAAATTCCAAAAAATATTATTTTTTTCCCTTTTAATTTTTCAGTTAATAATTTCTTTAATAAATATGGGAAAAAATCGCTGGAATTAAACATAGGAAACGGATGAGTTAATGACGGATCAATTTCATCAGATCTTATTCTCCAAGCAGCTAGCAACTGAGTTGTCGGTTTATTAGTATTAGTTGTTAATTGTAATTGCTTTCTTAATTGTTTTCTCTTTTTAATTAAATATAATAGTTCATTTTTGTTAAGCAAATCTTTCAATCTGATCAGATTGGTTAAATTTAAATCAGAAACTCCAAACATTACTTCGGCATCATTTATAAATATATTTAAAACTTTTAAAAATGCTTTTTTACATAATTTCAAAATTATTTTTAATAATTTTTTATTTGAAAAAATTATTGAAGGTAAAGTTCTATATTCTACAGTTCCAAAATCATCATTAAAACGATATGCGTTTCTTACATAGTATGAAGATTCTTTTCTGGCTTTTCCAGAAAGAACAATAAACATTCCAATTTTATTATCAATTAAATTGATAAAATATTTATATAACCTTCTCAAGAATGATATATCAAATACATTATAATAAGAAGATGTAATATCATAAAGATAATATAATTTTGGATTAATAAAAGAAATTAAATTATTTAATTTTTTTGAACTTATATGAATATGTGCTCCAATTGGAAATCTATTTCCTAAGAAAGATAAATCAACATTTAGATTTCTCAAACTTAAGAGCAATTGCTTAAAATTGTTTATAAATGTATTTATATTATTTGAATAATTGGGTCTTAATTCTATAACTTCCCGAGCTCCATCAATGCCAATATTAGTTTCTAAAAAATATTCGCAAATATTTGATTGATAATTCCAATCTATTTCTGTTTGATTTTGATTTTTATTTTTATTGGAATAATATATATTTTTTAAAAATACCATTTCATTATCCAACGGATGCACAATCCGATTGAATATTTTGTCAAACAATTCAAATTCAACATCACTTCCTAATGAGATATCTTTCAAATTGAATTTGACTTTTTTAATATAGGGTTTTAAAATTTTATTAATATAATCAAAAATTATAATTTGAATTTCTTTAATATCATTATTATCCTTTTTATAGTAGTTATTCAAAAAATCTATAAAGCCAGTATATAAAAATAATATATTATATGTTGTGTAATAAGCCCCAATTAATTCCGAATCGATTCGAATATATATTATTTTATTTTTAATATTATCATTAACATAAATATTTAAAATTTTTGAAAAATCAATATTTTGTAGTATTACTGAAGTGTTCTTATAATAATATGAATATTCGGAATTAAATTTGGAAATAATTTCTTTAATATTATTATTCAAATATGGTTTTAATTTAGAATCTAGATTTAAATTTATAACATTTTCATTATTGATAATAACATTATTTTTAATATATTCGTTATTAATATTTGATGGAAGCGTATATAAAGACCTTAACTTTTTTTCTATTCTTGAAGGAAAATTATAATTTATATAAATTGAATTAAAAATAATTTCATCTACCGCATCATTATCATATATTCTTATTCCCACTATTTTGTTTTCATTTTTTTTATAATAACATATTAACTGTTCTTTAATAAAGTCATAATCAAATATAAAATTGAAACTTGTTTTAAATGTATTTAAAAGTGTTTTTATATTATCATTATTCATATTTATTTTACCTCCTTTTTAAAAAAATTATTAAAATAAAAAAAAGAAAGAAAAGAGGAAGAAAGGGGGAGAGAAAGGTGGGAAAATAGAAGAAAAAAATGAAGCCATTTTTTAATATAATTATCCATAACACTTATTAATATATCAATTTCCAAATAAAAGTCAAGTTAAATTTTAAAAATGGTTAAAAATTTTTTTATTATTCGTAATTATTTTTTTTATAAAAACTATATTGTAGAATATTATTTTTTTTATCCAAGA
>JACVJA010000315.1 GCA_015661035.1 Candidatus Calidifonticultor daggyaiensis
ATATTCCATAGTCTTTAAATTTATCTAAATCAATTTTTTTATTATATTTTGAGAATTTTTGTTTTGAATTTTCTTCTAAAACTTGTATAAGTTCATGTTTTTGATTACTCTTTTTTTTCATAAATTAAACCTCTTGTTAAAAATAATAACATTATTGAAGAAGAAAAAACTCTTTTTTTTCATAAATTAAACCTCTTGTTAAAAATAATAACATTATTGAAGAAGAAAAATTTGCCAATAAATCTAAAATATCATTTCTAAATAAATTATTTAATATTGTTATAAAGATAAAAACAATATTATATTTTAAAAATTTATTATTATCAAAAAGCATTAAGATAATTATTAAAATTTTTATAAATAAAATAGGTAAAATAATATTACCAGTAATAATATAAATAAAAATTGGTAAGACATATACCAATTCTTTATAGTAATAAAGAGAAGAATAAAAACGATACATAAAAATCTGTAAAATCATAAAATAAAAAGGAAAATAGATAAAGATATTATGAAATTTATAATCAAAATACAAACAAAAAATGGTTAAAATATTAACAAAAGAAAATGAAATTTTTAAATTTAAAGTAATGTTCATTTTTAAAATAAAAATAGAAAATATAAAAAATGAAAAACCAAGAAGCCAATAACTAATTATATGTATCAAACTTAATATATCCATTTTCCCTAATATAGAAATTTTTAAATAATCGGTTTATTATTTTGTTGGTAAGTAAGAATTAATTTGCTTTGCTATGATTTGTTTTGGTAAATTTCTATCCATACCACCAGAAATAATAGAATTGCTCTGAACAATAAAAGTAGGATGATATAAATATATTATAGAATAATATTCTGGTTTATTATTTATATTTAACCAGTATATACTATAATCATTTTTCAATATAAAATCTATATTCTCTTTATATTCTTTAATAATTTCTTTACCAGAAGTTAACTTCTTCTTAGAAAAAACTTTTAGAATTTTAAAAACAGGAATATGACTTAAAAAATCTATCTTACCTTTGGATTGTATAACTTCGCTATGCCTTTGTTCTGCTGTTGTAAAAACAAGTATATCCCCCTTACCTATTTTATATTTATGAGGAACAATTAATTCTACTTCTCCATTTTGGAGCAAAATACCAACTTTTCCTTGATTTTTCTCTTCACTATTATAAGTCTTATAAGCTACTTTTATTTTAGGAAATAGAATTAATTTTATAGTTAAATTACCTGTTATCCTATTTATAAAACTAATAAAATTATAACCAAAATCATATTCTTCTTTATTAATTAAAATACCATTAAAATAAATTTCTTCTATATTAATTATATATCCATCTAAATTATTAAAATAAATCTTATATTCATTATCTATAGAACAATTGATAATTTTCTTATTCAATAAAGATACTTCATAATCAGCTATAATAGGGAAATTCTTATAAAATCTATCTAAATAAATTTTATTTTCATCAAAAGAACGAAAATTAATATCCTTACCATCTGGATGTTTTAATTTTAATATTTTTTTTATTGGTATATATCTTGTATATGCAATATTTCCATCTGTTAATATTTTCTCTTTTTCTTGCAAAATACTTTCTTGATATGTTTTTATCATACCATCAAAACATAGATTACAATCAGGTGTTTTTTCATCTTTAGGACAAGGGCATGGTTGCATTTGAAACCATAAAACACTTTCTCCCTGACGCTCAATTAAATCATCAACTCCTACTTCACTAAATATGTTTGGTCGTATAGTAGGGCTAAATACAGTAAATCCACCTGCTCTCTGTTTCTCCATTTATAATTATTTATAATAAATATTTTTTATATCCGATATAAAAAATTTTAATAATACATAAAAATATGTATTTTATTCATAAAGCTGATATTGTAAAAGCAGAAAATGAAAAAAATAATAAAATTAAAGTAATAATAAAAGCAAGTAGCGAAATTGAGGATAGAGAAGGAGAAGTAATACTTAAATCTGCTTTTATGAATAAAAATGTAATAGATAATTTTCTAAGAGAAGGTTATTATGATTATAATCATATTACAGATATAATAGATGAAAAAATTAGATATGCAAAACCTTCTGAAATCCCAGAACTACATAAAGCAAAATTAGAAGCAATAATTGGCTATCCAGAAACATTAGAAGTTCGGGATGATGGTATATATTCTACTGGATATTTAATTGCTGATAATCCTTATGTTCAACAAATAAAAAAGGCTTGGGAATCTGGTTTTACAAGATTTGGTGCTTCTATTGCTGGTTATGTTTCTTCTATAGACAAACAAACAAAAACAATTAAATCAATTATACTTAAAAAAATTGCTATAGCTCCACTACAAGAAGTAGTAAATCCAGATACACAAGTAATCATTGCTAAATCTTTAACATCAATTATTGAAAATAATTTAACCGATATAAAAAATTTCTCAAATAATACTATTATGATGGAAGAAGCGAATAATAACGATCTGGAAAAATTAAAACAAAGAGTAGATAAACTGTATGAACTTCTTCTGGAAGAACCAGAATTTCAGAGAGTTATTGCATGCAAAATTTCTGAATACATAAATCGTATTCTATATAAAAATAATTACGAAATTTCAAGTAAAGATATACATCCAGATGTTATAAAAGACTTTTTAATTAATGAATTATGTTTTAATGATAAAATGATTAATGAATTCTTTTCAGAATTAATTAATAGTGCTATTTTAAATATTAAATATGAAAATTATTAAAATAAGGAGATAAATATGAGCATGATGAAAAAAATAATAGAACAAATTAAAATTTTAAAAACAGAACAAAATACATCTGATAATAATATAAATGATCCGGGTTTCCCTGAATCTCAACCTAACATTGATGACCTTTTAGATGAACTTCTTAATAAAATTATTAATGAAGAAATAAATTTTGATATGGAATCTATTGTTCGATTTTTAACATCCAAAGGTATGGTAGAAGAAAATGCAAAAGAATTAGCAAAATCATTTATGAATGAATATAATGATATTTTTGGTAATAATGAAAATCAATCAGATAAAGATGAGGACGATAACCAAAAAAAAGCAGAAGGAAGTGAAAATCAATCAGAAGAAGAAAATGATATTGATAAAGAATTACAAAAAT
>JACVJA010000316.1 GCA_015661035.1 Candidatus Calidifonticultor daggyaiensis
ATCAATTATTGCTCCTGTATATAAGTTTTTTAATTTAGTTCTTACAAAAGCTCCACCTTTACCAGGTTTAACATGTTGGAAATATAAAACTTCATATAAAATGTCATCATAAACAACAGTCATGCCATTCTTTAAATCATTTGTAGTAATCATATTCACCTCTTAACTATAAATTATTTGATTAAAAGCTTTTGGAAAATTATATAAAACTTCGCAATTATTTTTTTTAACTATAACCATGTCTTCTATTCTTATACCAAATTCGCCTTCAATATATATTCCAGGCTCTATTGTGACAACCATATTTTCTAATAATATTTCCCTAGAGCCATTTAAAATTTTTGGGGATTCATGAATATTTAACCCAACGCCATGCCCGAGACCATGACCAAAATAGCTATCATAACCAAATTTTTTTAAATAATTTCTTGAAATACTATCCAATTCATTACAAGTTATGCCCTCTTTACATTTTTCTATTGCTAATAATTGAGCTTCCAATACAATATTGTATAATTTTTCCAGTTTAGCAAAGTTAATTTGAAAATTTTCTTTCTTATTATTTGGGGATATACTTTTATTAATACTAAAATTTTTAAAAATTATCGTTCTGGTAATATCAGAGCAATAATAATTATATTTACATCCTAAATCAAAAAGTGTTACCCCAGGCAAAATTTTTTTAAATTTTGGTATATAATGAGGTTTTGATGACCCATCATTATTTGCAACTATTAAATCAAAAGACCTTCCTTGAGATAAATTCTTAACCATAATTTGTTCAATGTATAGCGAAAGTTCAATCTCAGTTAAATTAAAAAATTCATTTTTATTTAAATTAATTATAGCATTTAAAGCCTTTTCACTAATAAGACAAGCTCTTTTTATATAATCAATTTCTAAGTCATCTTTTACTTTTCTAAAATCTTCAATAAGACTACTTATTTTTAAAGCTTTTTTATTATGCTTTTTTAATAATTTCTTAACTCTAAAAAACTCATCGCAGTTAATATAGTCTATTTCTAAACCAAAAAATGTGTAATTTATTAAATTTAATACTTCACTTAATTTTTCAAGCTTTTTATTCTTATAACAAACAACTTCAATATTGTTAACAACACAGTTATTTTTAGCTTCTTCAAAATAAATAAAATGTACAAGCAAATATAATTTATCAGGTGTTAAAATTAAAATACTGCCAGAATCTTTACCATAAAATCCTGTTAAGTAAAAAATATTTAAATCTCCAAAAATAATTAAACTTTCTAAATTTTTATTATTAAGGGCGCATAATACTCTTCTTATTCTTTTATCATAGTAATCCAAGTTCATCATATACTAACCCAATTTCATAGCTTTGTTTCAATTAATTTATACATTATACATTTATCATTATACATTTATATAAAATGCGCAGGTTTAATTTTTTAACGATTCACTAATAAAAAATAATGCAATTTTATAAACTGAAACCCCAAAACCTGTAATTGTGCCTTTTGCAACAGGTGAAATGACTGATTTTTGCCGCCATTGTTCTCGTGTATAAATATTTGATATATGTACTTCAATTACAGGAATATCTATTGAGCTAATTGCATCTCTAAGGCTGTAACTATAGTGTGTCAATGCGCCAGGATTAATAACTATGTAATCAACTTTTCCAACACAATCATGAATTTTATTTATTATTTCACCTTCTGAATTTGACTGAAAATAACTTATAGATAGATTATTATTACTTGCATAATCTTTTAAATCATCTAATATTTCATCAAAACTTTGAATACCATATATTTCTGGCTGCCGCTTACCTAAAAGATTTAAATTTGGACCATTTATAATTAAAACTTTCTTCATTTTTTTCTCCAAATTTTTTAATATTTTTTATTAAAACTATTTTATAATTTGCATAATTCTTAAAAAGTTAATTTTTAAACTTCTTTAATATTTTTTAATATTGCTTCTCTAATTAAATCATAATCTAAATTATAACCAAAAAAAGGCTTATTAATATCTTTTATTAAAACAAATTTTGATGTTGTTGAAGTAAACTTTTTATCAAATTTTAATGATTCCATCAAATCTTCCAATTTTACATTATTTAAAAATAATGGCATTTTAAAATATGAATAAATCTTTTTTAAATATTCTTTTAAATTGTGCAGCTTATAGCCTAGCAAAATTGATAAATCTATAGCCATAAGCATACCTATGGCAACGGCTGTCCCATGGGTAATATTTTTTAATTGTTTACATTTTTCTATTGCATGACCAAAAGTATGACCAAAATTCAAAAGGTTCCTAAAGTTTAAATCAAATTCATCCTTTTCTACTACCTTTGCTTTTATCTTACAGGATAAATAAATAAGCTCATAAAATTTTTTGTAATCTATTATTTTTGCAATACTATAATTATTTTTTTTAATATCTTCTCCAATAAACATCAGAATTTTTAAAATATCTTTATTAAAAATAATTCCATACTTTATAATTTCCGAAAGACCATTTACAATTTCACCTTCTGGCAATGTTTTTAAAACTAATGGGTCAATAAAAATAGAATTAGGATGGTAAAAACTGCCTATTATATTCTTAGCAAACATAAAATTTACAGCTGTTTTACCTCCAATGCTACTGTCAACCTGAGCAATTATTGTTGTTGGAATATGATATAAATTAATCCCCCTATGATAAGTTGAAGCTGCAAACCCACATATATCTCCAATAACACCGCCACCAAATGCAATTATTGCATCACTTCTATGCATATCAAAATTCAAAAGCTGGTTATAAATTAATTTTACATTGTCAAGATTTTTTTGATCTTCACCATGATCAAGCAAAAAAATTTTATTTAAAGCAGTATAATTTTTTAAAAAAGATTCAATTGCATTTGAATAAATTGAAAATATTTTTTTATCTGTAATAAACAAGACTTTATTTTTTTTAAAGTTAATAATTTTTTTAAAGATATCTATTAATTTTTCAGTATTAGTTAAAAAATTTTCAAAACTACTATTATAATTATTATTGTTAAATTTATTATTATTAAAGCTATTAAAGAGCCCGGGTAAAATATATATTTTATACTTTTTTAATTTAGTTTTTACTTGTATTGTTTTATTAAATAAATGATTTTGTTTA
>JACVJA010000317.1 GCA_015661035.1 Candidatus Calidifonticultor daggyaiensis
ATTTCATAAATATTTATAAATAATTATTTGTATTTACAATTAGTATTACTATTTGTAAACTGCTATTTTACAAATAGTCAATTTATCTTAGTGCTTATATAAAATATTTCTGCGATGCTATTTAAAAAATGAGCAATAAGGATTGTAAAAATAATAAATCTCTAACAAAAGCAAAAAAATAATATTTATATCACTAGGATGTTTTTTTATTTCAATAGCTATTCTAGGTATATTTGTTTCTGTTCTGCCTACAACTCCTTTTTTGCTTGTTGCAGCAGCTATTTTTGCTAAAAGCTCAGAAACATTCTGCAAATGGCGTACCTGTAATAGAGTATTCGGGAAATACCTTAAAAATTCCTGAAAACTATTATTTTTTTATATTTAGTGGAACAATTATCTATTAAAATCTGGCAAATTTTTCTATTTAAAAACATCCTATTTTTAAAGTCATATCTATATACATTAACATACATAAACTAAGATGTACAATATTATAAATAAAATATATATAGTTGTGTTGACAATTAATTTTTACTTATATATACTAACGGATATATAGCTAATAATTAAATTAATTTAAGCCATTAACTAGGTTATTATGGTTAAAATAAATCTTAATATTGATGACAATATTTTAGAAAAAATTGACAAATTTGCAAAAAATCAAGATAAAAATCGCTCCGAATTTATTCGTGAAGCAATAGAGACCTTTATCTCATTTAAGAATCAAGAAGAGAAATTAAAGAAAAGAAGTAAAAAAATTGAAGAAGCCATTAAATTTTTTGATAAAATTAGTAAAAAAAATAAAGATTGGGATGGGGTTACTGAAATTATTAAGATTAGGGAAGATAGGAATATTTTATAAACTTAATTCATATCTAAAGAAGTTAAGTTTTATTTTTATTAATGTTTATATTAAGAAAAGTGCTGTTAGCTTTATTAATAAGAACTTTATAACAAAAGAGGAAATTTGAATTATATTATTGATAGTTCTGTAATTGTAAAATGGTTTAGTTCTTATAATGAAAAACATAGAGATAAATCCTTATATTTATTGAACTTATATAAAGAAAATAAAATAAATATATTTATACCTGAGTTAGTAATTCTTGAAATATCAAATGCATTGAGGTTTAATAAAAATCTTGAAGAAAAAGAAGTTAAAGAAATACTTAAATATTTGTATAGTTTAGAACTAACAATAATTTATCTAAATGAGGAATTTATAATAAATGCTATTAACATAGCTTATGAAGATAATATTACCGTTTATGATTCAATTTTTATAGAGATTTCTAACAAGTTAAAAATACCGCTAATAAGCGCAAATCCAAAACATTTCAAATCATTAAAAAGAAGAAACATTATCATGCTTGAGGATTTTTAAAACATTTCAATATTTAAAAACATTTCAATATTCAGCATTTTGTTATAGTAATTTCTGAATTTAAATCAGCAATTCCTTCAGCAATATTTCTGTGAATTACATTAATGCTTATCATATTTATAACCCAGTCACAATAAGTTTTTGTATCCTTATTCCCAACAGAAGGAGATACATAATAAGTCCCGCCAATAAGATTAATTTTTTGTCTAAAAGTAACTATCACGTTATCGCCTTTATTATAAACATCAGATTTTATCTGATTTAGTCTGTTATTTGTGCCATAAACTATGTTGTTTTTATGATCAGTAATACGTATGCCAAATATCGGATTTTCAACTAAATTATTAAATTTAACATGCATTACTATTTTTACATCATCACCAAACCTGCAAAAATCAATAGGACTATTATCATCAGCACTTAATAGTTCAAGTTTTGTAATTTCTGCATCACCAGAACCAAACCTGCTGTCAAGTTCTCCCCCGGTACTTATCTTTGAAAGCTTATCAATTTCTTCAGCATCAACAACTTTTCTTTTTGATTCTATAACTGATTTAAAAATTTTTCTTCTCTCTTCCCTTTGCTGCTGGATTATTCTTTGCCTTTCAATTTCTTCTACAAATGCCCTGTATTTTGCTACTACTTTTATTGAATCTCCAATTTCAACTATTTTTCCATCTTTTAAAAATGCAACTTGCTGACATAAGTCAGATATTGTTTCTAAATCATGGGAAACTATAATTATAGTTTTACCTCGTCTTACAAAATCATAAATAACTTTATAGCACTTGGATTGAAATGCCTGGTCCCCTACAGCTAAAACTTCATCCACAAGCAAAATGTCAGGGTCAACGTTAATTGCAATAGAAAAGCCAAGCCTCATATACATTCCTGATGAGTAGCTTTTTACTGGCATGTCAATAAAACGCTCAAGCTCGCTAAATGCAACAATATCATTAAACTTTTTATTAATCTGCTTTCTTTTTAATCCCAAAATTGAAGCATTAAGATAAATATTTTCCCTGCCAGTTAAGTCTGGATGAAAACCAGCCCCTATTTCAAGTAAAGCTGAAACTGTACCATTTACAATAAGCTCTCCTGAAGTTGGACGCAAAACTTTTGCAATTATTTTTAAAAGAGTGCTTTTCCCTGATCCGTTTGCCCCAATTATTCCAAAAGTCTCACTGTGAGCTACATTAAAAGAGACATCATCTAATGCTAAAAACTTTTCATATTTTTCTTTGCCCTTAATTATTGTATCTTTTAAGCTTGGGTTTTTTTGATGCCTAATTATATAGTTTTTAGTAATGTTTTTTACTATTACTGCATATTTATTTAAGTCCCTGCTGTGTTTGCTATTAGACAAGTTACAAATATAATTATTTTTTTTAAGTATTATGTTATCAATATCTATATTATTACCCATATTAATCATTAATTTTATTATCTATATTATATATATTTATATGTTAACTATGTTATCAACATTTTTTCCTTGTTCATATTACTTGCATTTTTCTAATTAATTATTAACTTTTCCTTTTAAATAATCCATATTTTAAAATTACATATATTGCCCTAAAACCATCTTTCCAATTAATTTTTTTGCCTTCTTCATAACCTCTTCCATAGTAAGATATACCAACTTCATAAATTTTTATACCTTTTATTCTAGCTACCTTTGCAGTTATTTCCGGCTCAAAACCAAATCTATTTTCAGTTAAGTTTACAGAGTCAAGTATATTCTTTTTAA
>JACVJA010000318.1 GCA_015661035.1 Candidatus Calidifonticultor daggyaiensis
CTGAGGCAACAGCAGAATTAATTGAAAGAGAAGCAATAGGTTTTTCAGAAATAATAAGAATAGAAGGACAAAAAAAGACACCTAGAGCAATTCTTTCAAGAGGTGTTAGCGGTATTAGAAAAAAAACATTAATTATTAACTTGCCAGGAAGTTTAAGAGGTGTAAAAGACAGTATAGATGCGATTTATAAGCCTTTACCACATGGGCTTCATATTTTAATGGGAATTGATAGCGAGTGCGGTGAAAGTTAAGTTTTGCAATTTATGGATATTTTAAAAATAATTTAAAATATTAGCTAAATACCATTTAATTACTTAATAATTTTTATTTTTTTAATATTTATTATTTTTTAAAATTTTATTTTTTTCAGGAAGGATTAAAATGTTGCTTGCAATAGACATAGGAAATACGCAGACTGTAATTGGCTTATTTAAAAATGATAATTTATTAAAGTCGTGGAGAATGGTAACTCCCCGGCATGAAACAGCTGATGAAATAGCAGCAAGCGTTTTTAATTTTATGAGAAATTTTGATTATAATCCCAAAGAAGTTAAAGATATAGCAATCTCTTGTGTTGTTCCAAGAATATTGTTTGAATTAAATAAGATGTGTAATAATTATTTTAAGTTAAGGCCATTTATTGTTGATATAAATGTAAAAACAGATTTAGAGATTATTTACGATAATCCAAAAGAAATTGGTGCTGATAGGATTGCAAATGTTGTTGCAGCAAAAGAGATTTATGGTTTTCCAGCTATTATAGTTGATTTTGGTACGGCAACTACATTTGATGTTATATCAAAAAGTGGCGCTTATCTTGGGGGTTCAATTGCACCTGGAATTGAAATTTCATCAGAAGCTCTTTTTAGCTATGCTGCAAAGCTTAGCAAGGTTGATTTGAGTTGGCCTGATAGTATTATTGGAAAGAACACTTATGATGGGATAAGGTCGGGTATTTTGTTTGGTTTTTTAGGACAAGCTGAATTTATAGTGCAAAAAATTGTTGAAGAAATGCAAAAAGAAGATATTGAGTTTGAGCCAAAAATAATTGCAACTGGTGGGCTTGCAGTTTTAATGATAGAGAAAAGTAAATTTATACAAATTCATGATCCTGATTTAACATTAAAAGGACTAAAATTATTGATTAACAAGAATAAATAATATCATATAACAAGAATAAAAGTTAAATAATATGAAACTTTAAAAAATCAAATTTATCTGTATTTATATTTATCTATAATATGCATTATATTGTTTTGCCCACGCCAGTGTCTTAAAGTGTAATAGTCCCAACGGCAATCCTATTGCATAAGGCAGTAATGCTGGTTTTTTAAAAAGACTCCAGAAAATCAAGCTCCAATAATAATGTCTTCCGTTTTCTTTAATTCCTAGAAACCATAGTGAGGACGCCAATCCTCTTAAATGGTAAAAACGTATTTTAGGTGGTTTAACTTTTTTAGGTTTATACTCTCTCAAAAATGTCTTTATTCTTGAAAAGTAGTATCGTGGAGAATATATAGTTTTTAATACATTTTGATAACCCTCTATTAGGGTATTTGCCTTCATTTTTGGTACAAAGTTAAGTTCGGTTAACTCGGTAATATCTGAACCAAAATTATCTTTATTGTTTATTAATCTGTTTGCTTTTTTTAACCTGTTGTAAAGTCTGCTTTTAGGTGAAACATTCAGAAGGCCAACCATAGCTGCAACAATTCCACTTTTTTGAATAAAATCTATTTGATTTTGAAATATAGTTTCTTTATCACTATCAAAGCCAAGAATAAATCCTGCATTCACTTCAAATCCTGTATTTTGTATTTTTTTAACTGATTCAAGAAGATTCCTGTTAATATTATGATATTTACCACATTCTTTAAGTCCATCAATATTGGGAGTTTCAATTCCTATAAAGACAGTAGAAAATCCAGCATCTATCATCATTTCCATTAACTTTAAATCATCGGATAGATTTATAGATACCTGGGTACTGAATATGAAAGGATATCTTTTTTCTTTTTGCCATTTTACGATATCTGGAAGAATTTTTTCTTTAAGTATAGATTTATTTCCGATAAAATTATCATCAACAAAAAAAACTCCACCTCTCCAACCAAGCTTATAAATGGAGTTAAGTTCAGCAATTATTTGATCTTTGCTTTTTATACGTGGTATTCTTCCATTAAGTTGTATAACATCACAGAATTCACAATTATATGGACATCCTCTTGAAAGTTGAATGCAAATTGAATTATAGTCTGATAATTTTATTAGATTCCATGCAGGAATTGGAGTATTTTCTATAGCAGGAAATTTATTGTTCTGATAAATCTTTTTAAGGTTTTTATTTTCAATATCTTTTACAAGAGTTGGGATTATTTCTTCAGACTCTCCTAAAACAAGGGTATCTATGTCAGAAAATTCTTCAAAGCTTGTAGTAAATAGCGAACCACCAGCTATTATATATTTTCCCAGTTCATGGGTTCTATTTATTACTTCTCTTGCTGAATGTTTTTGCCCTATTATCGAACTTATCATTACATAGTCAGACCAAATGATATGCTCTTTTTTTAAAGTTTGACAATTCATATCAATTAATTTTTTTTCCCAGTTTTTTGGGAGAAGGGCTGCAACTGTAAGTAATCCTAGAGGTGGATATGCAGCTTTTTTACCAAGTACTTTTAATACTTTTTTTAAATTCCAAAATGTATTTTCATATTCCGGGTATATAAATAAAATTTTCATAAAACTTTCTTTTTTACTATTTATCAAGTAGATGCCTAACACTATGGTAACTATGTCTATCTCTATAAAATCAGGTCTATTTTTATTTCAATCTGCAAATCGCTTTATAGATATTTTTTGATTTTAATAAACTATCAGGTTTTGTATAACTACTTTTTATAAAATCTTTTTTTAGAATATGAATATTCCATATAGATTTTGGCGAAGCATCAAGAGGTTGTCGGTTAAGAGATTTTTTCCTTCTTGGAAAGAAAAATCTTCAAATTATATTTCTAATAAGGATATCATATTATCAAAATTTACCACTGGAAATAAACATACTTGTTTTAGCAATCTATTACTCTTACAAAATTCTTATTAACCTTAATACAAACTCTTTGTTAATATTTT
>JACVJA010000319.1 GCA_015661035.1 Candidatus Calidifonticultor daggyaiensis
TCCACCTATCAATTTCAGGCCTAAAATTTACATCCAGTTCATAATCATAAGGATTAAAATTATCAATATTAGCATAAATAACAAAAAATGAATAAGTATTCCAAAGAGTTAATAAAAATTTTCTTATAACTTCATTAATGGCTTTTGATGAAAAATTTTTTGCATTCCATGGTGAAACAACTGTAAAAAAATACCATCTTAAAGCATCAGCACCTTGAGTATTTAAAATATCCCAAGGTTTAACAACATTTCCTCTGGACTTACTCATTTTTTGACCATACTCATCATTTATTAAACCTAAACACAAAACATTTTTATATGAAGATTTATTAAATAATATGGTTGATATCGTAAGCATTGTATAAAACCAGCCTCTGGTCTGATCTATTGCTTCACAAATAAAATCAGCAGGAAAATTTTCAAAAAACAAATCTTTATTTTCAAATGGCCAATGATATTGTGCAAATGGCATTGCCCCAGAATCAAACCAAACATCTATAACTTCTGGAGTTCTTTTCATAATTTTCCCACACTCTTTACATTTAAAACTAATTTTATCTACAAATGGTTTATGTAAATCCAAATTTTTTAAATCCTGTCCCGATAATTCCTCAAGTTCTTTAATGCTTCCTATGCATAGTTTATGCCCATTTTCATCTTCCCAAATTGGCAATGGAGTCCCCCAGTATCTTTCCCTTGTTAAAGCCCAATCTATATTATTCTCCAGCCAATTTCCAAATCTACCATATTTTATGTGAGCAGGATACCAATTTATTTCTTTATTTGCTTCAATTAATTGTTTTTTTATTGAAGATGTTCTTATATACCAGCTTTTTTTGGCATAATATATTAGTCTTTTTTCACATCTCCAACAAAATGGATAAGAGTGAATAAATTTAGAAATGTTAAACAAAAGACCTTTGCTTTTAATATCACTTATTATTTTTTCATTGGCTTCTTCTATTGCTAAGTTTGCATAACCTTCAACCTCAACTTTAAATTTTCCTTCTTCATCTACCATTTGAACTACTGGTAAGTTATAGATTTTACCAACTTTCATGTCGTCTTCTCCAAATGCAGGGGCTATATGAACAATTCCGGTACCTTCAGTTGTTGATACAAAATCACCTTCAATTATTTTAAAAGCATTCTCATCGTTAGTATATTTATATATTGGAATATACTTTTCACCTACGAGTTCACGGCCAATAATAGTTTTAACTATTTTATAATTTTTTTTAGTTTCTTCACTATTAAATAAATTATCAAATAAATCTTTAACGAAAATAAATCTTTGTTTATTTTCAATATTTTCTATTAATAAATAATAAGCATCTTTATTTACTGCACATGCAACATTTGAAACTAATGTCCATGGTGTTGTTGTCCAAACTAAAAAAAACGTATTTACTTGGTTAACTAATGGAAATTTAACAACAATTGAATAATCCTCAACATCTTTATAGCCTTGAGCAACTTCATGAGAGGATAGTGCAGTTCCGCATCTTGGACAATAAGGTACAATTTTATAATCCTCGTAAAGCAATTTTTTTTGCCAAATTTGTTTTAGAATCCACCATACTGTTTCAATATATTCATTTTTAAATGTAAAATAAGCGTTATCCATATCTATCCAAAAGCCAATTCGGTCAGTCATAAGTTTCCAATGTTTTTCATATTTCATCACACTTTCCTTACAGAGTTTATTAAACTTTTCAATACCTATACTTTCGATTTCTTTTTTCGAATTTATACCAAGCTGTTTTTCTACTTCAATTTCAACAGGTAGACCATGAGTATCCCATCCAGCTTTCCTTGGTACATAAAACCCCTTCATTGTTTTATATCTAGGGAAAATATCTTTAAAAACTCTGGATAAAACATGATGTACTCCAGGCTCTCCATTTGCAGTAGGTGGACCTTCATAAAAGACAAATTTTTTTGAATTTTTATTTTTCTCTAAGGATTTTTCAAAAATATTATTTTCTTTCCAATAGCTAAGTATTTTTTCTTCCAGTTTTACTAAATTAACAGTACTTTCAACTTTATTAAACATATAAAACTATACCTCTATATGACTTATAATACAATTACACATAATTCATAGATTTTATAAAATTAGTTTAATTTTGTGAAGGAATATTATTATTATTTTTTAATAAGTTAATAAACATTAAGGCAGATTTAGCAGCTTTTGCTTTATAATGGTTGTTAAAATAAATGAAAGTTTGACTTGATTTAGATAATATTTTCGTAGTTAATGGCAACCACTCTTCAAGTTCTTTTTGGCTATACATATAATCATATCTTTGAAATGATTTTTTAGAATTCCACCAATTTTCACTATTTCTTCCATGAAACCTTATATAACTAAAATCATCTGTAACAATATCAGTTGGTGGTAAAAGCCCTTTTAATCTTGGTTCATCAACATTACAAAAACCTACTTTGTAATATCTTAGAGTCTTAATAACATTTAAATTTAGCCAACTAATATGCCTAAACTCAACTGCTTTATTCAAACCAAAAAAATCTTCTAATAGTTTCTTTAAATAATCTAAATTTTTTAAATTAAAATAAAAGCTATATGGAAACTGAAATAAAATACAGCCAAGTTTATTTTTAGTTTTTAAAGGTTCAATTGAAAATAAAAAATTTTTTAAATCATTAACGCTGTAGATTCTTTCGTGTGTAAAACAACTATGTGCTTTTACTGAAAAAATAAAATCATTATATTGCAAAACCTTTGTTAATAAATTTCTGAAAATATACGATTTTGGAAAAGAATAAAATGTAAAATTTAATTCTACAGTATTAAAGTAATTTGAATAATAATTTAAAAATTCATTATTTTTTAATTTATCTGGATAAAAATTACCTTTCCAATCCTTATAATAATATCCAGATGTGCCAATATAAATTTTACTCACAACAAATACTCACTATATAAATACTCACTATAAAAAGCTCTCGATCTCTGCTAAAATTTTATCTTTAGACATGGCTCCAATTAATTTTTTCACAACTTGTCCATTTTTAAAAAGCATTAATGTAGGAATACTAGTAATACCATACCTAATAGCAATATCCCTGTTTTCATCTACATTAAGCTTTCCAATTTTTAATAA
>JACVJA010000320.1 GCA_015661035.1 Candidatus Calidifonticultor daggyaiensis
AATGCAATATGTGTTTCATTTGGATAAATTTTTGCACAATAGGTTAGTGCTTTAAAATCTCCCCATTTTGTTGGTAAAATAATTTCTGATATTTTTTCAATAAGCTTTTCTTTTTTCTTCCTGTACTTTATTAATTCTTCAATGGTAACAATTTTTAAATCAAATTTTTTAGCTAGTAAAAATATGTCGCTTAGTTTTGCAACCTCTCCATCATCTTTAATTATTTCAGTAATTACTCCAGCAGGATATAATTCAGACATTTTTGCTAAATCCACAGCAGCTTCAGTATGTCCTGCTCTAACCAATACCCCGCCCTCCTGGTATCTTAGAGGGAAAATATGGCCAGGGATTCTAAAGTCATCGGGCTTGGAGTCTATATTAATAAAAGATTTTATGGTTAAGAGCTTATCTGAGGCGGAGGAGCCGCTTCCTTTTTTATAAGCAGAATCTATTGACATTGCAATATTAGTTGTAGCCGAAGCCATTGGAATATTTAATTCTTTAAGTCTTTCCTGAAGACATGGCAAGTATATTAGCCCTTTTCCGTATAACATTAAAAAGCTTATTGATTCTTTTGTAACTTTTTGAGCAGCTTGGTATAACACCCCTTCGGTTTCAGGTTGTTTATCATCAACAATTATAATGATATTGCCATTTTTTATTTCTATGCCTGCTTCTTCAATTGATGAGAATAAAGCTTCATTTGAACTATTTTCAATATTTGAATTATTTGTATTAGAGTTACTATTAATACTATTATTCATATCACTTTTATCATTTATATTTTATTTAAAGAATCCATATTTTTTTAATTTCTTCTCCAATTCTTTATCAGAAATAGATTCTATGCTGTCCTTATTTTTAGCAATATTATTAAGGCTGTTTGTAATTTTATCATTAAAACTTATGGAATCTTTACCAATAGAATTTTTAAATTCAATTAAGTTTTCTAAATATTTAGCTAACATATCTACTTCAATATTTACTAAGTCATTTTTCTTTTTATATTTTAAGATAGTATTTTCAAAAGTGTGGGGTATTATGGTAAAAGTAAAAAACCCATCAGTTAAACTAGCTGACTGCAAAAAAAGCACATCTGTTACTGTTAGGCTAATCCCATCTACGCAAATAGAACCTTTTGGCACTATGTATTTTAATATCTCTTTTTTTATTTGAATTTTAAATTTATAAAAATCTCCAATTTTTTGAATATCACTGATAAGTGCTGTGCAGTCAATATGACCAGTTACAAAATGTCCTGATAATTTATCATTAATTTTGAGTGAGTCCTCAAGATTTACTAGACTTTGTATTCTTATGTCTTTAAATGTTGTATCTGAAAGAGTAGTAAAAGAAACATCTGTAGTAAAACTATCTTCTTGAATTTTTGCTACTGTTAAACAGCATCCATTTACTGCTATAGAGTCCCCAATGTATGTGCCTTTTATTAGTTTAGGACATTGAATGGTTAATATTTTCCCATTTACGCTTTGTTTTATATCTACAACTTTTCCAATCTCTTTTATAATTCCTGTAAACATTTTCCAGTTTTAAAATCCATTTTTAGTAATTTAAAATAGGCTACAAGTAACATATAATTTGAATATCTTCTCCAATTTTTTTTGATTTATCAATTTTTAATTTTACCGCATCATCAATTTTTAAAATATTAAGACTATCAGTTATGCCAAATATACTATCGCTGCCAATAATTTTGGGTGCAATGAAAAAAATAATTTTATCAATTAAGTTATTTTTTAAAAAATTAGTAAATAAAGTTTTACCACTTTCTAATAAAATAGATGTTATTTCAAACTCATTATATAAAATTTTTAAAATTAAGTTTAAATCAAGAAGCTCTGGGGTATTATTTGGTTCTATTTTTTTTACTGTTGTCTTTTTTATTATTTTGTTTTTTATTTGTTTTGAATTAATAAAGCCGTTAAATAATTCCAAATTTTTATCTACTTTGTTAGCAGCATGCCTATTATAAACAGAAGGTACAGAAATAATTGTTATATTATTGTTTTTAAGCTTAGTTTCTTTACTTTTAAAAATTTGTTCATTGTTATTTTTAAAATTTTCAGACGTAAATATTATTGTATTAACTGTATCTGCAGTTTTAATGATATTTGAGTTTATATTAATTCTTAGTTGAGAATCAAGAATAACTCTAAAATATTTTTTGTTTAACCTTTTTAAATTTTTTGTCGGCAAAAGTGTTGGGTTATCTGTTAAAACTGTATTAATTCCGGTAAGCACACAATCATGTTCATACCTCAATTTTTTAACATGATTTCTGGATTTTTCAGATGTTATCCACTTTGAATCCCCGGTTTTAGTTGCAGTTTTTCCATCAATACTAGCTGCTATTTTTGCTGTCACAAAAGGTATACCCTTTGTAATGTGATTAAAAAATATTTCATTTTGTTTTTTTGCTAAATCGCTCAAAATACCTGTTTTTATTTTAATTCCGGCATTTTCAAGCCTTTTTAATCCTAAGCCATTAACTTTTGGATTAGGATCGAGTGTTGAAGCTATTACTTCTTTTATACCAGCTTTTATTATTGCTTCTGTACAAGGAGGTGTTTTACCAAAAAAGCAGCATGGCTCAAGAGTTACATACATTTTAGAGCCTATTAAATCATCTTTATTTTTGCATGAATTAATAGCTTCAATTTCAGCATGTGCAAAACCAGCTTTTTTATGATAGCCCTTACCTATTATTTTTCCATCTTTTACAATTACAGCACCAACAAGCGGGTTTGGGCTTGTTTTGCCTAAAGCCTTTTTTGCCAGCTTAAATGCTAAAGACATAAACTTTTCGTCTTCACTAAAATTCTTCATAAATAATTCAGTTTAATTTATTTTTTAATTATTTATTAAGCTTAAATTTTTATTTTTTAAATTACAATTAAAAATTATAATAAAAAAGCCATAGGAGAAAACCTATGGCTTTAAAATAATTTTTATTTAAAGCATAAATTTTCTCCCATCCAGACTTTAACTGTCGGTCTTAGAATTTCACTAAGTCAACTTTTAGGTTAAAATTTTGCTAAAATTTTTAAATTTAGTTTATTATTTTTTTAAAGATTAAAAATATAAAAGGGTTAGTCAAAACATCTTA
>JACVJA010000321.1 GCA_015661035.1 Candidatus Calidifonticultor daggyaiensis
CTATTACGAAAATTATATTTCTTTTTGTGATATAAAATAACCCAAAATCCATCCTGTTACTCCAGATTTTGTTTTAATTTTATACCAATCTTGCATTTTATTTAATTTTAGCGCGTTAGATTGTATATTTGCCATTATCTCTTGATCTTTATGATTAATGGAAATTAAATACTCATCTCCTAAGCGACCTAAAATGTTAACTATTTTTCCAGGTTTTAGTAAGATTTCACCAACATTTGAATTAATTCTTAATTCTTGAATTAAAATACCCTCATTTTCTTTGCTAACTCTAATTTTATCTAAAATTATCACTTCTTCACTTTCTCTTAAAATTGATATAACTTTACTATTAACCGAATAATTATTTCTTAATTCAACTTCAAAAGTATTTATTGTAGCAAATGAAGCTTTATCAAATTTAATTTCTTTTTTGGATAAATTCTCTTTTTCTTTTTCTTTTTCTTTTTTCATTATTACTTTATTTTTTGCTTCAGTTTCTTTTATCATTATGTTTAAATGATATATTTTATTATTAAACCAGTAAAAAGTAGTATCATTTAAATTTGTTAATTTTTTATAATCATTTAATGCGCCATGTAAATCACCCAACTTTTCTAAACAATAAGCTCTTTGTAAAAGATATTCAGTTTTAGGATTTGTTACCAAAAGGTTATTAAAGTCATTTAGAGCAAGTTCATAATTATTTAAATTTAAGTAACAATATGCTCTTTCTTTTATATATTCTTCCATTTTGTAAAGATTGTATAATACCGTAAAATATTTAATTGCCTCTTGATAATTTTGATTATTTTTATGAAAATATCCTCTTTCAATTAAATAATCAACATTGTTCTTAGTATATGACAATCCAGCTAATAAAAATACTGCGGCAATCGAGAAAATGAAACTAATTAATCTTAATCCTTTAAAAGATTTTCTTAAATTTTTAGTTGCTATATATATACTAATTGGTACAGATATTATAATACTTAATATACCCCAAGAAACTATAGGATCAAATGGTAACACAAATAAAGATTTTTCAATAAATAAAAAAATAAAAAGTAAACTTTGATAGATATAGCGAATGGAATTAACTAAAAATATTGAGAAATTTCCAACTATGAAAAAAACTATACCTAATCCATATATAATCATATAGTAAAAAAGTACCAATATAACAATACCACCTAAAATATAACCAATAATGGTTAAGCAACCGTTATCACTATCGCTCATTGTATATCCAAGCCTTAAATTTTTTAAAATTCATTATTATTAAGATTAATGGTAAAGTGATTATAATAATAATTACAAAGTTAGATTCAATAAACTCTATACACTCGTTGAAGTTAATATAATTTATTTTAGGATAATTATAAAATAATTCAGGTAGTATTAACCAATCTTTATAACCATCCAGAAATAAAATGATTCTTATTGATAAAAAGGAAGCCAAAAAAATCAAGATTGATAAAATTAAATTACTCCACTTAGGGGTTGTCTTCTTTTTATAAAAATCTGGTATTCTATAAGAAATTAAATTATTTAACTCCAAGTCCGTTAAACCATAAATTTTACCAATTTGTAAAATATCTTTTTTTATTTTGTGAGTATACCATATATGTAATTTTAATTTATATTTTTTAGAGTATATAGATATAATTTCCAATAAAACCTTAAAGAAATTATCATAGTCTTCTTTTTCTACAATGTAAAGTTTGTTTAATTCAGAATATAGTTTGGTATATTCATATAATATTGAATATGACTCATCATCCTTTGGATTAAAAGACTTAATAAAAATATCTATGTCTTCTTTAGTTATATAAGAATTGTAAGGCAAATGATATTTTTCAATAAATTCATCTTTAATCTTATATTTTTCAGCTAAATTCTTTATTTGTTCTGACATAAGTTCATCGAATGGTATTCTAAGTCTGTCAATAATCAATTTTGCAGTTGGTACTGAAAAGGAAATTTTATTTTTTTGTTCTGTTAAAAGATAAACTTCCTCACCTTTTTTTAATAAATCCTTTTCTATATTTGGTAAAAGAGTATTAAAAACTAAGTTAGATTTTACTAACATTTCAAATTCTTGAACTGCTAATTCTCTATATTCTTTCTCAATCTTAGTTATTATGTTGCGTCTATCAAAATTGTCTAAAGTATATTTATCACTTTTTTCGTAATAGTCTTGTATTTCAATTGGTAAACCAAATTTATTTACCACTAACTCATTTTTAATTACATTTTCAAATTTTTCCAATTCATTTTTATATTTATTTTCAATAATTTCTTTAGTCTCAGAAAGTAAGATTTCATCATTTATTTCAATTAACCACTCGACTTCATTATACTTTTTAAGAAAATATTTTCTATCATCTGATTTTTCATCATTTAAATTGATTTTCCAATTTTTTGTTTTTGCATGATGTATTATTTGCTTAATAAAATTATGTTTTTGTTCTAAAAATATTTCATTAGTAACTTCTTGAATAATTTTCTGGCGTAATTCTGGAAGAATTAGTTCATATTTTTCGTCTTTTAGTAAATTTTCTTTATTGCTGTCATAATATGAAAATTTAATCAATTTATCCTTAGCTTCTTTTCTAAATTCATTGATCTCATATTCTAATTTACTTTTGTAGTTTTTAATAGTGATTTCTCTAATTTCATTTTTTGTTTTAGTTTTCAAGGGAATAAAATCACTATCTTTTTTCTCTTTCATTTCTAATTCTTTCATTGCAAGAGATGATAAATTACCCTCTTCATCTAATCCATATTTTTTTAGAATAGAAAAACAAAGATCTTCATATTTTTTTTTTTCTTTTTCTAATGTTTTTTCTCTTTCAACATCATATACTTCTTTAAGAGCTTTTAATAATATATTTTCGTAATCCTTTTGAGAGAGTTCATAGACATCATCTAAATTTTTTATTATATCATTCTCATCAACTTCTCTTAATGTATTATCGTTTTCTTCTATTTTTTTTAGTATTAACTTATATAAGATTTCTTCTTTTGCAGATAAGTTTACACTTAATTCTCCTCGTTTTACATTACTTTTTTTTAATTCTTCATTAATTAACTCTTCAATTTCTTCTTTATT
>JACVJA010000322.1 GCA_015661035.1 Candidatus Calidifonticultor daggyaiensis
ATCATAATATTTTAAGGCATTAAAAAGACCAGCAAGAGTTACAATTGCAGTTCCGTGCTGATCGTCATGGAAAATTAACATATTTGTTTCTTTTTTTAGTCTTTCTTCTATTTCAAAGCATCTGGGTGCTGCAATATCTTCCAAATTTATCCCTGAAAAAGATGGCTCTAAAAGCTTTACAGTCTCTAGTATTATATTATTATCTTGGCTATCAATACACAACGGAAAGGCTGAAACTCCACCAAATTGTTTAAATAACACACATTTCCCTTCCATTACTGGAAGAGCTGCCCTTGCACCAATATTTCCAAGCCCTAGAACAGCAGAACCATCAGATACTACAGCAATCATGTTAGCTCTACCTGTATATGTATTCAAAAGACTGGGATCTTTATATATTTGCCTGCAAGGCTCAGCTACTCCTGGTGAATAAGCAAGCGCTAAATCATGCTCATTTTCAGTTTTAACCTTTGAAATTACATCAATTTTTCCTTTTTTATCCTTATGCATTAAAAGAGCTTCTTTATAAATATCCATTAATCTCCAATCGTTTAAAATTTATAAAAAATAAAATATAATCCTTACCTTTATTTAAATTTACTTATACAAAACAAATACCGTTATTTTCTGCAACAAAGAAACTAATAAATTATACTACTTAATAATAAATTTACCATAAAATTTTAAAAATTTGTAATTTCTTTGAAAATGCAAAGTATTTTGATTAATCTTAAAGATATTAAAATAAATATATTAAAAAGTACAATACCTAGATTATGTTTGAGCACATGGAAAGGTAATTAAAGTTAAAAGGTAAAAAATTTAAATTAAAAAACTAAGGAAATAGGCTTAAGTAATTATCTTTTTCGTTAATCATTTCAATAAATTTATTTACTAACTTTGGGTCATATTGAATTTTTTGTTTCTTTCTTAATTCCGCAAGCGCTTTGTCTTTACCAATTGCATCTTTATAATTTCTCCCATTAACCATAGCATCATAAGCCTCAACAATTGAAATTATTCTCGCATTTAATGGTATGCTGTTTCCCTTTAGACCATAAGGATATCCGCTTCCATCCCAGTTTTCGTGATGTGCCAGTATATCGTCTGCAATTTGAGCTAAATTTGTTGAAGATTTTGTAATTTTATAGCCAACCTCAGGATGCATTTTCATAATTTGCCATTCAGCTTCTTCTAGTTTAGTTCTTTTTTTTAATATATTTCTTTTTATAACTACTTTTCCTACATCATAAAATTCTGCAAGCAATCCTAATTTCTCCAGTTGATCTTTCGGCAAACGAAGGAATTTCCCAAATTCTATTGCTATCTCTTTAATTCTTTGAGAAATAATTTCTGAATTTCCAACTTTTTCATTTAAACGTTTTTTCAAATAAGAAATAATTTCATCTGATACTTTTTTACTTTGCATTAATTTATTCTTTTTCATTAAATTTTCTGCTTTTTTTATTATTTCATATATTAATTGAGAAGTATCATTTTTAATTGCAAACCCTAATGAAATACTGAATGGAATTTCACTTTGAGTAAAGTTTTTAACACGCTTTTGAATCCTTAAAATTATTTCTAATGTTGCATTCTCATCAGTTTTCGGCAAAAGAATTACAAATTCATCACCACCCCATCTAGCAAGAACATCTTCAGATCTACAACATTCTTTTAAAAGTTTTGCAAAGTTCTTTAAAGCCCTATCACCAGCCTTATAACCAAAAGCATCATTTATAAGCTTTAAACCATCGATATCTCCAATAACTATACTTAATGGAAATTGTCTTGAAGTATTTAGCCTTTTTAATTCCTCTTCAAAATATGACCTATTGTATAGTCCCGTCAACCTGTCATGAAAACTAAGATATTGCAGTTTCTTTTCTTTTTTCTTGTCATTTGTAATATTCTTGATGATTAAAATAAATAAATCTTTACTTTTAGGATTATTTAAATCAGTCTGATATTTTTTTATAGAAATTTCAACCAATATTTTCTCTCCAAACTTATTTAAAATAAAGGCCTCAAAACCGTTGTATTCCTTATATAATTTGTTATATTAAAAGTATAATAATTTGTTATAATAAATTAGAATAATAAAAAATAAATTTTTATAAATAAATAAGGAGGTTATTACTATTTCTACCGACTTAACATTTATAACTAATCAGCCAAATTCAAATCTTTTAGAGCGGTTTAAGGTTTTAATCAAAAGCAACACAAAATACTTTGGTTGTCTTGTAGGGTATTTTTATACGAGTGGGTTTTATAAGTTATATAAATCGCTGGAACATATAGAACGAATAAGAATTCTGATTGGTATAAATACAGATAAAAGCACCTGTGATTTAATTAATGTTGCTGAAATTCAGAGTGAATTTGATTTCTCTCATGCAGAAACGAAAGAAATATTTTCAAATGAAATACTTAAAGAAATGGAAAAATCAGAAGATAAAGCAGATATTGAAGAAAGTATTAGTAAATTTATTGAATGGATTATAAATGGCAAAAGTGATGCTCCTGATAAAAAACCAAAACTACAAATAAGAGTATATCCTTCGCAGAATGTACATGCCAAACTTTACATTATGACTTTTGCAGAAGGTGACCGTGACAAAGGAAGAGTAATAACCGGTTCAAGTAATTTTACTCATTCAGGACTGGTTGACAACCTTGAATTTAATGTTGAACTTAAAAACCCGTCTGATTACGATTTTGCTATTCGTGCATTTAATGACTTATGGGAGAAATCAATAGATGTTTCACAGGAATATATTGACACCATTAAAACCAGAACGTGGCTTAATGAAAACATAACGCCGTATGAACTCTATTTAAAATTTTTATATGAATATCTCAAAGAAAAAATAAATCTTGACCAGGAAGAAGTAACTACGACCTATGTTCCACAGGATTTTATGAATCTTGAATATCAGCGTGAAGCTGTAAGTGACGCTAAAAATAAGTTAGAAGAATATGGAGGTGTATTTCTGGCAGATGTAGTAGGTCTTGGTAAAACATATATTTCTGCAATGCTGGCACAACAGTTAGATGGTCGTAATCTGATTATTTGTCCGCCAATCTTAAAAAAATACTGGGAA
>JACVJA010000323.1 GCA_015661035.1 Candidatus Calidifonticultor daggyaiensis
AAGTATATCATCATGGTTACCAACTGGAAATCTTAAAATCTCATCAATTAAATCCTGTTGGTCTGGAAGTAAGAATATCGAGCCTAATTCAAACTTCCAAGTCAATGATTTAATTCTTGCCTCCTTACTTTTTGTATACGTTGTGTCAAATGAATGTATATAAAAATACTTTTCTCTTCTCTGCATCTCTTCTTGTAATGCAAATTTAAGTGTTACTTGCATTGCTGCATACTCTATACCTATTTTTAAATTCTTATATTTCTCATTATATTCAAAAATAAGATTAATTAATGCTGTTGGGTTTAACTTCTTCCTAAATGCTTCAAGTATAAAAACTCTATTTTGGGGATCTATTGCTCCTACTACAATACCAGTATAATCTCTACCTACACCACTTGCTGGGTCTATTGTCAAACAAATATTCATATCATTTAACGTATACCATTTATTTTTTGCATTATCACTAATATTATTGAGCATATAATCTTCTTGCTTTTCAACGGGTCTGTATAATCCTGCGTTATCTACTTGATAAAATCTAATCCATTCTTTCTTAAAATGTGCACTTTCTTCATCAACTGGATCATTTAAATATTGACAGCTAAAAATATAGCTACCCTGTGAAATTCTCATACTATTTAAAAATTCTTCTGTCAATTTTTCTGGGAATAATAATGAACCATCTTTATTATATGCTCCTCTCTTGAAAACATTGAAGCGATGCCTTTCTTCTTTTTCAATGTAATTATATAGGTCATTAAAATGCCATCTTGTTCCTATAACAATCATTTCACCTTTAGGCTGCAAAAGTGATAAAGCTAATTTATATTGCTTAATTACATAATCCATCATTTCTTTTGTTGTGATATTCTTTTCTGATACCCAGTCATCAATAATTATTAAATCATAATGCATTCCTACTTTTAATACTCCTAATGAACCAATTGATATTGTTGGCTCTCTAAATCTTGTTGTTCTATTATTTAAAGTTATTTCTTCTTTTGTCCATCTTTTCTCATCAACTAAATTCCCATATAATTCAATTAGAATTTGATTTGCTTCAAAATGTCCTTTTATTTCATCAATAAATTTTTTTGCCCCTTCATACGTTTCATTTGTAATTAATATTCTTATATTCGGATTTTGTATAGCTTTTTGCACAGCCCTACCTACTGTAATTGCTGTTGATTTAAGCGAGTTTCTTGGCATTTCACAAAGTTTAAATGGTTTAACTTCTTTATCTGGATGCTCAATATATCTTCCTTCAATAAATCTACACATATCAAGGTGTGTTCTTTCTTCAAGACCTATACCTTCTGGTCTAAATTTTGCATCATATCCTAAAACATATTTATCAAAATGAAATAAGCTATCTAATACTTCCCTTTTCCACTCTTCAATTTCTTCTATCTTTAATTTTACATCTTTACTCTCAAGTAAATCATTTACTATTTTTGACTTTTGGCTCATATGGTTTCTCCCCTTGAGTTATTGATGTATCATTCTCAAATTTTGCTTGTTTTTCTAAAATTTTTCTTTCTATCTTTAGTATTGTATCATAGGAAGGTTCAAGTTTTTTAGAAAACTCTTCATTTTGAATTTTATTTGTTAACAAGTCATCTTCCTTTTCAATAACATATCCATTAGGCAATTCTTCATCTACATACATCTTAACCACAAAAGATGAATTACTGGTATGTAGTCGAATAAGCCTATCAATAATAAATTCACCATCAATAAACAAGTCTGGTGGATTAACTTTAGATATTTTTAAAATATATATCATATCTATTTCCTTTTAGTTTTATTATTTTTATCTGGTTTCCAACCGTGTTCAACTGCTCTTAACACACGTAAATACTTTTCTGGATTTTTGCTTATTCCTACTTTTATTAACTTATTATTTTCCTTCTTATAAACAGTATGACCTTTTCTTACATAAGGCATAGTATACTCCTCATCAAATAAATCATTAATCATATTAATAGCAACATTTTTAATCATTTTTAGATTTTTCTTTATTGAATTTTCTTTGTTTAACAAACCCATAACCTTGCCTATAAAATCTGTCAAAAAAATCTAACAAATCAATTTCATAATAAAATTCATCATCAATTTTGATATTAACAATTTGTGGTAAAAATTTTAATTTTTCTTTATCTTCCACAATTACCTCTTTTATTTTTAATTAATGATATAAATGTAGTTATAATAAAAAAAATAATTGAAAATATAATTATAATTCCATAACATATTAAATTTAAATATAACACTACTTCCATAGTTTTTAGTTAAAAAATATTAAAATTTTTAAAAAATGCATTTAAATGCGTTTTAAGGCATTAAAATTTACAAGGTAATAGAAATCATTAACCAGTGTAATTTCGTGTCTTAAAATTGAAATTAGATAGTAAAAATTAATATTTCTGTAATAGGTTAGTAATAGAAAATCAGTAATTGGATATTACAATTTTGTGAGCACGTAATATACGCGGCTCGGCTCGGCTGGTGAATACCCCGGGGGTATGTTTATACTGGCGCTTTTTTTCATTTCTTTTCTGCGCCCACAAAACAAATTCTTTTTTTTCTAACCATGTTTTCAATTTTCAAAAAAGCAAAATATCATTTTTTTAAAGCGTATAAAAAAAAGTAAAAAGTATCATATAATGGATTTATTTATATTCATATTTTTTATTTTTTTTATGTTCAGTATTTCACTTTTAAAGTTTCTATTATTTATAAAATTTAATATTAAATTATTCATTTGAACATTTGCATAAGGGTTTAAATGTTCATGTAGTTTTAATTTCTTGTCAATCAGGATTGCTAGTGTTGTTGCAAGCTGAATTGCGTTTGAATTTTGAAGCTTTTCATCATCATGCAAATACATTAGAACGGTGTTTATCAGATTATCTATTTTTTTTATCTGCTTACTTACAATTTTATTTGTGCTTTTATGCATTTCTTCATTTGCACAATTTGGAACTGTGGGTTCTGCAAGATTGAAGAATTTTTCTTGAGCATTCTGCATATTTTCTACACCTTCTATTTTTTCTACATTTTCTATTTTTTCTATTTTTTCTACATTTCTTTTATTC
>JACVJA010000324.1 GCA_015661035.1 Candidatus Calidifonticultor daggyaiensis
AAAATTAAAAGTATTATAAATAAGATATTTCCATTATTAAAATTAGATAGTTTGGCTAAAAAGACGGCAATATTGGATTTATATAGTATAATAGAAGCGATTGTGGCATATATTCGATCTCATACTCATATGACGGGAGTAGGTCCTAGTTCGCCACCATTAATTCCTATTGATGTTCATCCATTATATTTAAAAAGTTTTGTAAAGTGGAAATTATTTTCTAATATGCCCGCACCTACCAATATATATTTCACAAATAATTTACAAAGCACATAACAGAACAAATTATGAAAAAAAACAAATGGCATAATATAAAAAATAAGAAAAAAAACAATTCAATTCCACTTGAAACAATATTAAAAAATTATAATAAATGCTTAAATTTAGTAGAAAAAAACATTGAAATTACTATGCAAAATTTTTTGTTAGAAACATTTAAAAGTTTGTTATTACAAGTTCAAGTTGAAAATTTTGAAAAAGATATTAAATAATATATTGACATTTTTAAAAAATAAATTTATATATTATAAAAAACAAATAAAAAAGGAGGGAGAATAAAATGTCAAACTTAATTAAAGTTTTTAAAGAATTGTTAGAGGGGATAGAAGATGATATTGAAAGTATGAAAGAAAGAATATTTCAAACCACTCTTATAGACGATGAGGATGCTGATGAAAATATTGAAAAAGAAAACAATCGTTTGTCTTTGGTTAAACCATTTAAATATTCATTAAAAAGACTAAATAAGTTTAAGTATGATTATCCAAAGTTAGAAATTAAAGATACGGGCGAAAAATATTTAATTGTTGGAGAAGTGCCTGGTATTACAAAAGATGATTTAGACATATACCTTGATGCTGATAATAAAATTATTACTATTTCTTATAAAAAGAAAGAAGAATATAAAGATGAAAAATCAGAAACTCAACAGTTTATAAAAAAATATAAAGAATTTACAGAAAGATTTTATCTTAGAGATCTTGATACAGAAAAAATTTCCGAAATTAAAAGTAAATTAGAAAATGGTATATTAACAATTGAAATACCTCAAAAAACCGAAAATAAAATCAAGATAGAAATAGAATAAATTATTTAATTCCTGCTAATTTTCTTAACCGAATAGCTGAAACTATATCGTCGCTATCATAATCAATTTTATTTGTTGCTGTTTGTTGATTTTCTTTAATAATATTGTTTGTTTCATCTGTTAAGGCTTCTTTAATAATATCATCAATTTCTTCTTCATCTTTGTCTCTTAATTTTGATTCTTTAAGTCTATAATGAATATCTCTTTTTTTGTCCTTATCGTGGTCTTTAGCAAATAATTTATCTTTTTTTCTAGTTTTATATATATTTAATACTGCATCAGGATTAGGATCAGGATCGGGATCTACACTACTTTCTCTTAATCTCTGTTTCTCTCTTTTCTTAAATTCATCCCAATCGAAATTATCATTTCTTTCTTTAATTTCTTCTTTAATTTCTTCTTCTAATTGATTAGAAGCAATTTTAAGCAATCTGACATTTTTATAAAATTCTTCAATAGCTGTTTTTTCATTAATAATCTTATCATAACTAATTTTTCTTAGTTCTTCTTTAATTTGTTCGGGAAATTCAGCAATTAAATTTTCAAATTTATATATACCTTTTTCTTTTTCATATTTTTGTTTAATTATTTCAATTTCTTTGGTTTTTTCTTCTAAATTTTGTAATATTTCTTTTTCAGAAAGATAAGGAATTATTTGGCTTTTAATATTTTCAATAATTTTCTTATATACACCAAACTCTTCTTTTAGTTCTTCTTTTAAAATAGGTTTTAATTTTTCTAAAGCATTTTTTAATCTTTCTGAATATACTTCTTGCAATAATCCTTTAGTTTCCTCAAACATAGCACCATATTCCTCATCTAACTTTTCTCTAATAGTTTGTTCATATTTTTTAAGTGCTTCTTCAGAAGTTCTTAAAACTTCCTCTTTCCATTCAACCAGTTTTTTAATAACTGCTTCTGCTTGTTCTTCAGTTAATTCAATTTTATCTAAAATATTTTCAATATCTTTAATTTCGTCTGCCATAATATTAATTCCTCCTTAGTCCTTAGATATTTTTTAATTAACTTTTAAAATATAGAAATTAAAATAAAAAAAGAAGGAATTTTAAATATTTTAATTGACATATATATTATATAGAAGATGTAATTAATTATTAAAAGTTAAATTATAATATAATTTTAAAAAATGGAGGAAAAATTATATGGCAATACCAGATGATATTATTCCAGAATTTTCAAGTATAAGAGAAATTAAAGAAAAAGCAAAAGAAATATTCAACGAACTTGAGGATTATTTTAGTCTCAATCCCGACCGTTTAGATGATTTTAAGGTTACCATATATACACGGGGCATAATTGAACTTTTAGAAGATTTATTAAGTAAATATTTATCATCATACTGGTCAACTTATAAAAATAATATTTCAAAAGAAATCGATCGATATAATATTAAAGGAATGTTAAATATAAAATTAAAACAATTTTTGCCAACATATCTTGCATATGCAACTGTTTATCTTCTTGATGAACTTTATAATAAGTTAACTGATGATCCAGATTTATTTTCCCCAATAAACGTATTATAATATTTTGGTTTCTAATTTTAATGAAATTTTTTAAATTATAATTTTAAAAAGAAGGAGGTTAATTTATGAACCTTGAAAAATTAACAACTTTAATTTTAATATTAGTGGGGTTAATATGTTTGTTATTTATTGCCGTCGGACAATTAACTCCACAAACAATAACAACCAATAATAAGGTTATAACTATTCAAGATGGATATTTAAGAGAATATCCAATTACAGGAAAAATTATTACAAATATTCCTGTGAATAGTGTGTTAGAAGTATTAGATATTACTGGTGATTATTGTTTAGTTCAGACAATTGATTTAAAAACTAATATAACAGGCTGGATTTCAACTTTATATATAACAAATGATAATTTAATTAAACAAAACGTCACCATACGAACAGAACCATATAAAAAGGGTCAAGTTTTAGGTGTTTTAACTAAAAATCAAAAAATTAAAATAATTA
>JACVJA010000325.1 GCA_015661035.1 Candidatus Calidifonticultor daggyaiensis
GGCAAAGCGTTATATTCTGGTTTATGTGGCTTAAAAAAACTACCAAAAGAATAAGGATTAGGAGTACTAAATATTAGAAACCCATTAGGCAAAAGAACACGATTTGCCTCATAAAAAAATTTTTCGGGATTTATTAGGTGTTCAATAACATCAAAGGCAATAACACCACTAAAAATATTATCTTCAAATGGAAGATTTTGTGCATCTGCTACTAATAAAAAAGCGGTTGTCTTTGCTTTTGCAATATTTATTGCATCTTCAGAAATATCTATTCCATAAACTGTATACCTCTTCTCAAGCCATTTTAGAAAATATCCCAATCCGCAACCCACCTCTAAAATTTTACTACCGATGGGTATCAACTTGCAAATTTTCCTCATCCAAAAAGAATAAAGACAACATCTCTCACCAATTTCTAAGTTAAAAATATTTTTTCTTTTATACCTTGCAAAATATTTTTTATTATATTGATTCATTGGCTAATAGCTCAATTTGTTTAAAAAAATCTAAAATTACCTTTCGACCTGTATAGATACTAACAGTTTCTATGCATTTATTATGAGAATAATTATTAGAAATAACCTCAATTGCTGATTCTGCAATTTTTTCTGGATCCCAGGAAGAGACAAGTTTACCTGATACCCCATCCTTTATCATTAAATAATTCTCACCCACATTAGTTGCTACAACTGGTAATCCGCATGCTAAAGATTCCAAAACTACTCTTGGCATACCTTCAAACCTAGAAGTTAATAATAACAAATCAGATATATTCATTATTTTCGCTACTTCACCATGAGTTAGATTGCCTAAAAAAAATACATTTTCTTTAAGAGATAATAATGTAACTTTTTTAATAATTTTTGGTTTTAACGAACCATCACCAATTATAACTAATTGAGAGCCTGGATATCTTTTATTAATAATAAAAAAAGAATCTATTAATAAAATTGGATCTTTTGCTAACTCCAATCTGCCTACGTATAATATGATTGGTTTACTATCCAAAATTTTATATCTGGATAATATTTCTTTTCTATTAATGTTATCAGCTCTATAGAAAATATTTGCATTATACCAAGTTGGAAAAAATTTAATACGCGAGGCATGGTTAGGATACTTAATTTTATAATATTCACACCCTTTTTTGCTTACAACAAAAATTTTGCTCATACTATTTATAAAAAACCTTTCTAAAAAGTAATATAAATTTGCTATTTTGCTCCATCTGCTCTCACAATATTTATTCTTAAAATTCCTGATATCACCATGAATAAAAAGAACTTTTTTTTCTTTAACCTTATTTAATATTATTGCAGGCTCTAATCGATGGAAAATAATAATTCGACTCTTAAACTCAATTTTATTTTTGCATAAAAATAATGCAAAAGTAAACTTAAATATTAAAGGAATTAATGTTCTAACATTTGGATTATTAACATAAATTACAGGAAAAAAACTTATATTTTTACCCTTAACATTTATATTTTGCCATTCCCTTAATTTTAAATTTGAATCTTTTTTAATTATACCAACAATTTCTAACTCAAAATTTTCAGGAATATTTTCAATAAAATCTCTAATAAATGTTTCAATACCACCAACTTTTTCCAAGCAGGGATCTATAGGATAAATTTCTAATAATTTAATTTTACTCATAACAATTCACACCATTATTGTAATAATTTACTTACTTTTAGAAAACTTCCGCAAACAACCCAAAAATATAGTTGAACAGTTGTAGCAGTAATAATATTATGAAAAAAAGAAACAAATTGCAAAGCCATAAAAACAAATAAAATTGAACATAATAATTCCTTTACCTTTTTATTCATACATATACTACACTCTTTATAAATAAAAAAACAAACATAGCTAATAAAAATAACATAAAAGAGTACTCCTAATAAACCTGTTTCCACTAAATAGTTAATATAATCATTATGAGCAGCATAACCTATACCATATTCTGTTTTCCATGGATTTATAATAGAAATTGTGTTGAGACCATAACCAGTTAAAGGTTTTTTTGACCATAAAGATAATAAATTTAACCAATTACATATCCTCCAAGTAAATGAATCTACCACTTCTTTCTCAACTAATGTTTTTTTTATATCTATCATTTTTATTCTATCTAATCTTGTTTGGAATTGTGGTAAATTAAAAACAATACATAACAACAAGAATAATAAAATAATCACTGCAATTTTTTGTTTTGCTGTAAGCTTTGATAAAAAATAAAACACGATAATAATAAGCATAATATAACCAGCTAGAGAAAAAGTTTGTATTAATAAAAAAAATTCTAGTAATAATAGTAAAACCCACGGTATAGATTTTTCTTCTCTAATTTTCAAATAAGTTAGTACAACAAAAAAAACTAAAAAAAAAGCAAATGTGTTTGGGTGAGACATTGTACCATATATTCTGTGTATTTCAGTTTTATCAATCATACCTGTTTTTGTAATTAACTGATAAATAGCTACAACTGAAGGAACTATCAAAGAAATAAATAAACAATTTAAAATTTTCACTAAATTGTATTTTGTAGTAAAATTATAAAATAATAAAAAAGCTAAAAATAATGAAAAAAGACGAATAAATTCCCTTAAAGAATTTAATCCATTATAGCTGAAATTATAAATACTCATAACAGTAAAGGGTATCATAGATACAATCCATAAAAAAAAAGCTCTTCCTAAACCATTAATACTAATTTTACCATTTTTAAAAATTATATAAATAATTGCAATAACTATGATGGAGATACTTATTGCAGAAGGAATGTTAATAAAAAACCAACTAATATGAAAACCTTTGTTCGTGAAAATATCTAGAGAACTTCTTACAGCAATTAAAAATAATGTTAGATAAAGGAGTATACTCATAATTATGAATCAATCTCAAACTAATTATTTAGAAATTTTAATAACTTTTTTGTCTTATTTTTAAATTATAAAAACATACATCGGCCAAAATTACTAGTTAAACCATCTAGATATGCTTTGCATAATATTTTAATAGTATAAAATTTATTTTTTTCATTAATACAAAATAAAGTCTTACTAATAGATAACAAGAC
>JACVJA010000326.1 GCA_015661035.1 Candidatus Calidifonticultor daggyaiensis
ATATTATAAAAAGTTCAATTCGAAATAAAGCATCTAATATCTTTTAATTAAAAATTTATAACTTTTTTATTAAAAATTCCTATTTTTTAAAAAAACTTCTATCTTATTAAATATTATTAACTAAAAATTTCTTTAAAGTTTTCTATAAAAGCCCTAATTACTTGAACAACTTTAAAATAATTCATTCTTTTAGGACCCAAAACCCCGATTGTTCCTGTTGATTGATTATAAATTTTATATCTAGAAGCAACAAGACTTAAATCACTCGCTCCTTCATCACAAATTTCTGAACCTATTTTTATTATAAAACTGTCATCTTCTGAGATGTTTAATAACAAATCAACAAGCATGTATTCATTTTCAATAAGTTTTATAACTTCATGTACTTTTTTTATATCTAAAAAATCAGGTAAATTTAAAATTGAAGATGCTCCATGTATATATACGTTATTATAAACAAGAGCTTCATCTATTATTTTTTTAATTGTATCTATTATTTTTTTTATTACCGGTATTAGATAAGAGTCAAAATCCGGAATCTTTAAATTTAAATTTACAACTTCAGACAAATTTTTATTCTTAAAGTTTAAGTTTAAAATGTTAGCTGCAGATTGCAAATCAAGACTATTGTAATTTCCTTCGAAAAATAAATTCCTTTTAAATACACGGCCTGTATCAATAATTAAAACTAATAAAAATATACCTCTGCCTAATTCAATAACTTCTAAATGCCTGAATTTACTATTGTAAATAGTAGGAGCAACAATCATCGAAAGATAACTTGTCATTTTTGCAAGTTGTTCTGATGATTTTTTCAGAATAACTTCAAATTCCATATCTTTATTTATTTCTTTTGAAATATCTTTTTTTGAAGATAATAAAACTTCATTACTGCTTTTAGAATTCAGACTTAGATTTTTATTAATGTAATTATCAACAAAAAACCTATAACCCTTGTCAGAAGGTATACGCCCAGCAGAAGCATATGGATGAGAAAGATAGCCAAGCTTTTCAAGCTCAGCCATCTCTTTTCTGATTGTTGCTGAGCTTAAGCCTAAATTAGTATTTGCAACAATATTTTGAGAAGAAACCGGCTCGCCAGTGTCTATAAATTTTAATACAACTTCTTTTAATATTTCCCTTTTTCTTTCTGTAAGCATATCACTTAAATAATATCAAATAGTATTAAATTAATAATATTTTAATTTTACGAAGTTTAAGTGTAAATTTAAAGCTTCAATATAAATTAATATTGACTTAAATAAAATAATATTATATATATCAATACGTAAAAATAAATTTAATTTAATTAAAATAATTCTAATTTAGTTAAATTAAATAAAGTATTTTTTATTAGACCTTATAAAATTTATTATAATCTGTTATAACTATTTTAATACATTATAGTATTATAATTATAGTCTAAACTCTTTGAAAATTGAATATAAATGGTTTGGGGAGCCCAAGATTGGCTGAGAGGGTATTTTAAAAATACCGACCCATATAACCTGATCTAGGTAATGCTAGCGTAGGGAACTTTTATTATTTACTACCAGTCGATAAGCTCAAAAATTAACATTTATTCAAAATTAGTTACCGCTAAAAAAATTATTTAGCAGAAACTAATTTTTGAATTGAATGTTGTTTTCTAAAAAATACAATTGATTCTCTCTCAGCTTTCTACCTATGCTTATTGAGTGGTAGTTTTTTATTTTTATAAAAAACTACCTTATATATCTAAGGCAACAAACCCTAAGAAAAAAATTTAATTTTAAAAGTTAGCAAAAAATATGGATAAAATATTAAATACTGCTTAAGAAAACTTAAAATAATTAAAAAAATAAAATATAAAAAAATAATATAAAAAAGAGTATAAAAAATGACTAAAAAAAACTCAAAAATTGGTATTTGCGTATCAAATGGCAGCATCAAATCAGCTGAAGAAATAAAAAAAATATTAGAAGAAAAATTTAATCTATTAATTAATAGCAATTTTTATAATAGGGATTTCTTTGTAGCTGCTGTAAATGGCGGCACAGCAAATTGCCTTAATTTAGGAATTATACCTAATGCAATTATTGGTGATATGGATAGTATAACAACTGATGTTTTAGATAATTTAAAAAATAAAATTTTAGAATTAGAAAAAGACTTAAATGAATCTAGTAAAAATCTAAACATAAAAAACAATGAACTCTTAACAAACAAAATAAAGTTTATTAGCTATAAACTTGATAAAGATGAAAGCGATACTCAACTTGGTGTAGATTATCTAATTCAACAGAATTTTTATAATATTCTATTAATTGGAGCTTTTGGAAATAGAGCAGATCATAGCTTAGCAAATATTTTCCTTTTAGCAAACCCTACATATAAAGATTATGATATAAGAATAATTACTGAAAATAGCGAAATATTTATTTTACATAAATCAGGCTCAATAAAAGGTGGGATTGGGAAAAAAGTATCAATATTTTCAATTACACCTTACACATACTTCATTAAAACCTCAGGACTAAAATTTAAATTAAAAGAAGAAAAATTATTATTTAGTCCAGTGAGAGGGCTTAGCAATATATTTACTAGAAACACTGCTAGAATAGATATTCGTGAAGGAAAACTATTGATAATAAGAGAGTTGTAATACTAAAGAATAATAACAATGAAAAATTTTAATTTAATTGCCAATTTTAAAAATAAAAAACAATTAAACAAGAAAATAAGCTATCATAAAATCAGCAATAATTTTAAGCAAAAAAAAGGACTTCCCTTTTCTTTGTTATTATTTTTATTTTTAATAGCCTTATGGGAAGTAATTTCTAGAATGAATTTACTTCCACAATTTATACTACCATCCCGTTCAAACATAATAACAGCTCTTGTAGTTGATTTTAAAAACATGTATAAACATATCATAATTACTATCTATGAAACAACTGCAGGCTTTTTAATATCAATTATTATTGGAGTAGTAGTAGCAATATTGATGGATTCTATAGTATCTATTAGAAAAGCTATTTTCCCATTATTAATAATTTCACAGACAATACCAATCATAAT
>JACVJA010000327.1 GCA_015661035.1 Candidatus Calidifonticultor daggyaiensis
CATTACAATATTGATATTAATAATTATGGCATTGACACTAATGATAATAAAAGTCTTTTAAGTAACCAATTGGATAAAAATAATGATAAGGCTATTGAGTACTTTTTTAAAAATAAAATTTTTTTTATTGCTGCAGATGTAAATAGTCTACCTATTATAAATAACTTTTTTGATTTATGTTTTACAGTAAGGGTTATTCACCACCTCGAAAATCCATGGTACTTTTTTAGTGAAGTCAAAAGAGTAGTAAAAAATAATGGCTTATTTATTCTTGAATTTGCAAATAAAAGAAATTTAAAAAATATCATAAGATATATATTTAGAAAATTAAAAAGCTCACCATTTGACAGTAAGCCACTTCAAATTGGTCAGACAATACTTGACTATCACCCAAAATATATCAAGATTTTGCTAGAGAAACTTGGTTTTATAGTTTTAAAGCAAGTTAGTGCATCAAATTTTAGATTAAACTTTTTAAAAAAGAGGCTAAAGTTAAATTTTTTACTTTTTTTAGAAAAAGTTTATCAAAAAATATTTTCATTTTTAGATTTGGGGCCAAGTATTTTTTTAAAAACAATTATGATAAAAGAAAATAATATCCAAAATACAGGTTATAATTCTAAAGATATATATCAAAAAAAAATTAAAGATAGCCAATTTATTAAAGGTATGGATTATAATGATTACGACAAGGCAGATAAATTAGATGAAAGCTTTTTTAAAGACAAAATAAAAGATTTTAAAGATGGGAGATTTGTACCTGAGGGAATTTTTATTTGCCCTGCTTGTAAAACGAAAAATTTAGACTTTACGTTTTTTGAGATGTCTTATAATAAGCCTTTTCAAATTAAATGCAGTAACTGTGGAAGTATATTTTCTTATAGTGAGGGTATTTTTGATTTTAGGTTATAAATATCACACCAATTTAAATCACAGCTATTGCCTTAGTTACCTTAATTTGTGCATTTATTTTATATAATATTTTATATATTTTTTATTAAATAAATTTTGTATTTTTAACCTTTTAAGATAGCAGTTATTTTTTTGTCATTATTTTTAAAATCATTTTAGCACTATTTTAAATTTTATGATGTTTTATTAAAAAATTTTTTTTATTGTTTTAGTTAAATTTTTTTGTTACAATTATGCTACAAACTAAATACAATTAAATTTTTGATAAGGTTTTAATTTTTTTTTAAGCAATTTTTATTAAGGTAAAGATGAAAATATAATAGTATAATAATAAAAAGGGGTTGTTATGGCTGTAAAAGTCTACTCTGAAGGATTAATTACTAGACTTACTCAATATTTGAAATACATAATTCAGTTAAGAGATAACGGTAAAAGAACTGTTACTTCTAAGGAAATTTCAAATTATACTAAGATTAATAGTGCTGAGGTTAGGAGAGATTTAATATATTTTGGGTTAAAAGGGAAAAGGGGTGTTGGTTTTAATATTTATGATTTGATTAATTCTTTTAATAGAATTCTTGGATATAGTGAAGAAGTAAAAATAGCATTAATTGGCGCGGGTAATTTAGGAAAAGCAATACTAACCTATAAAATGCTTGATAAATTTGGATTTAGAATTGAGGATGTTTTTGATAATAACCCTGAAATAGTAAATAGAATTATATCTGGAAGAAGAGTGCTTGATATTAGTGAAATTGTAAATGTTGTTAAAGAAAAAAAAATAAATATAGCTATACTTGCAGTTCCGGACGAATCAGCGCAACAAGTTACAGATTTATTAGTCATATCTGGCATCAAAGTAATAATTAATTATACATCATCTCCAATTAAAGTTCCCAAAAGTGTAAATGTGCAAACTAATGATCCTATTGAGAAATTATTTCACACCCTTTATTATTTATCTAATGAGGTTTATAAAAATTATAATTAGCTTATCTTTTTAATTTACTTTTATTTCAAAAGAATTAAAATATAAAAATAAGTTTAAATTATGTAATCAGAAGAATACCCAATTATACTATTAATTGATGTGATACTTAATAATAAGTTTGAATGATAAATAATTAATTAAATCAGGTTAAAACAAATATGAAAAACAATTGTTTAGATTATAAAATAAAATTAAATTAACCTTAAAAATTATAAAATAATATCTAATAATATCTAATATATATTAATTATCTATATTGTAACATCTATATTAATCAATATTAAATACATTAAATTAAATATAATAAAAGCTAGAATTTTTATAGGTGTATTATGAGTAAAGCTAGAGGTTGTTTTATCACATTTGTTGTTTTATTTTTTATTGGGCTGTTAATAATATTAATATTTTCTTTTCCACTTATAAGTACATATTTTAAAATTTCAAAAAATAATACTGATGCTGCTGATAAAGAAAATTTAAATAAAGGTGGGTCTAAAAGCTCAAATTCTTCTATGTCGGGATCAAACAACTATCTTTTTTTAGGTGTTGATGAGAGAGAAGACTTAAAAAAGTTTAAGGGTAGAACAGATACAATCCTGATTTATCATATATCAAGTTTAGGTTATAAGGATGTTTTAATTTCAATTCCTAGAGATTCCAGAGTAAAATTAGAAGGCCATGGCTGGAACAAAATAAATGCTGCTTATGTTTATGGTGGAGAAGAAATGCTAAAAGGTGAAATTTTTGAACTTACTGGAATTCAAATAAATAAAACTATGCTTATAAATTTTGAAGGTTTTAAAAGATTAATAGATGCATTAGGCGGTATTGTAATTACTGTTGATGAGCCTATGCATGATCCTCTTTCAGGAGCTGATTTTGAACCCGGGACTTATCTTATGGACGGTGAACAGGCTTTAGCTTTTTCCAGGTGTAGGAAAACTTCTGGTGGAGACTTTGATAGAGTTGACAGGCAAAAATATTTAGTATCACAACTCATAAGACAAAAAGTAAATTTATCTATAATTCCAAAAGCACCTAGTGTTATTGCAATTTTTAATGAAGAAACTAAGTCAGATTTTACACTTTTTGATTTTATAAAATTAGGTGCAGTATTAATTTTTTCAGATAAAGACATGGAAAGAGTTACAATTCC
>JACVJA010000328.1 GCA_015661035.1 Candidatus Calidifonticultor daggyaiensis
AAAGTAAATATTGTTATTAAAGGTCTAAGAGCTGTATCTGATTTTGAATACGAATTTCAAATGGCCCAAATAAATAAAAAGCTTTGTCCTGAAATCGAAACAATGTTTGTTGTTACCCACCCTAAATTTGCGTATCTATCTTCAAGCTTGGTAAAGGAGGTTGCAGAATTTCAAGGATGTATTAAAGGCTTAGTCCCTGAAGAAATAGAAGAAGAAATTATTAACAGTTTTAAAGATAAAATAAAATAAAGAAAATTATTGTTAGTTTATACATTGGGAGTGTATATGGATGCTTTAGAATTAATTGATAAGCTTGAAGAGCTTATTCAAAAAAGTAAAAAAATTCCTTTTTCTTCTAACTTAATTATTAATGAGAATGACTTTTTTGAAATATTAGATGAATTAAGAAGTGTAATCCCTGAAGAGTTTAAGCAAGCTAGGTGGATCGTAAAAGAAAGAGAGAACATGCTTGAAGAAGCAAAAAGACAAGCTACTAGAATAGTTAAAGAAGCTGAAGAAAAAGCAGAACAAATGACTAGTGAAAATGAAATAATGAAAAACGCTATTAAAAAATCAGAAGAAATTATTTCTATTGCTGAAGCAAAAGCTAGAACAATTAGACTTGAAGCAGAGGATTATGCAGATGAAAAACTAGCTAGTCTTGAGGCAGTTATTTATAAAATACTTTCAGCTGTAGAAAAAGGTAGAGAACAATATAAAGCAGGTTTATCTGCAATAAAGAGAAATATAGAAAACATGCAAAATTTTAAAAAAGAGCAATAAAAAGTTGAATTATTTTTATTATGTGCTATATTATCTGTTTTGATTATTATAACAAGATTGTAACAAATTCTTTTTTATATATTAGGAAGATATTATTTTTATAAAATTTATTAATTTGATTTAATAAAATATATACATATATTATATATCTATAATATATTTTAATATGTATTGTTAAATTTTAAAGTTATTTTTTTATTATAGGAGGAAATATTGGCAGCTGTACCAAAAAACAAAAGGTCAAAATCAAAAAGGGATATGAAAAGGAATAGCTATAAGTTAGCTATTCCAAGTATTGTTGAATGTCCAAGATGTAGAGCAAAAAAAATTGCTCACAGAGTTTGTCTTTCTTGCGGCTATTATAAAAATAATATGATAATAAACTTAGATAAAAAAAATAAAGAAAAAGCAGAAAAACAAGCAAAAACAAAAAAAGAAAGAAAAAGTGAAATAAAAAATAAAGCAAATCAGTCAACTACTGCTAAAAAATAGTATTTTTTTTAATTAATTATATAAAATATTAATTGAAATTAATAAAATTTTTTTAAAAAAATTAAAACAATTATTTACCTGGAGGTAAATTTTGAAATTTGGTGATTTTTTTTGTCCAAAAAGTGTTGCTGTTATTGGTGCTGCCCGGGAAGAAACTAAAGTAGGTCATACTATTGTTGATAATATTATTAATTCAGGTTATAAAGGAAAACTCTATTTAATTAATCCAAATGCAGATGAAATTCATTGTATTAAATGTTATAAATCAGTCCTAGATATTAATGATAATATTGACCTAGCAATAATTGTAATTCCAAATAAATACATACTTCAAACGATAGATGACTGTTCAGTTAAAAAAACAAAGTTTGCAATAATTATTTCTGCAGGATTCAAAGAAGTAGGTAAAGAAGGAGCAGCTTTAGAAAAAGAGCTTATTGCAAAAGCAAAAGGTTATGGCATTAGAATTCTTGGTCCAAATTGCCTAGGAATGATAGATTTTAATTGTCCAATTAATGGTTCATTCTCACCAAATATGCCTAATAAAGGCTCTATCGGATTTATTTCCCAGTCAGGAGCTTTAGGTACTGCGGTTTTAGATTGGGCAAAAACTAATAATATTGGCTTGTCTAAATTTGTATCTTTAGGAAATAAAGCCGATATATCGGAAATAGATCTTTTTGAAGACTGGTTAGAAGATAATAAAACTAATGTAATAACAGCTTATATAGAAGGTGTGTCTAACGGCAGAGAATTTATGAAAGTTTGTTCAAAAGTTTCTAAACAAAAACCTATAATAATCATTAAATCAGGCAATACAGATGCAGGAGCAAAGGCAGTTTCATCACATACAGGAACATTAGCCGGTTCTTCAAAAGCGTATGAAGCCGCTTTTAAGCAAACTGGTGTTATTAGAGCAAAAACTGTTAAAGATTTATTCAATATAGCAACTGCATTTGCAAATCAACCTTTACCAAGGGGTAATAATGTTGTAATAATAACTAATGCTGGCGGCCCTGGAATTATGGCAAGCGATGCTTGCGAGGAAAACAATATCAAACTTGCAAAAATTAAACCTGAAACAGTAGAGAAACTAAAAAATATTCTTCCTTCTGCTGCAAGTTTTTATAATCCTGTTGATATTCTAGGTGATGCCCTAGCGGACAGATATGGTAAAACTTTTGAGATTTTATTAAAAGATGAGGAAATAGATGCTTTAATAGTTTTATTAACACCACAAGCAATGACTCAAGAACTTGAAACTGCTAAAGCTTTAGTTGAAGCTATTAAAAAAGCAAAAAGAAAAATTCCAGTTATAACAAGCTTTATTGGCGGTCAAGAAGTAAAAGAAGGCACAGATTATTTGATAAGTCAAGGTATCCCTAATTTTTCCATTCCAGAAGAAGCTGTTCAAGCTTTAAAAGCTTTAATTGAACAATCTAAATGGGTAAATAAGAAGATTATTAAAAATGATATTTTTGATGTTGATAAGGATACTGTAAATAATCTTTTTAAAAGTGCAAGATGTCAGGAAAGATTCGAATTAGGTGAAATGGAAGCAAGAAAAGTACTTGAAGCTTATAAAATAAGAATACCGTTTGCAGAAGTTGCTAAAAATTATGAAGAGGCAAAAGAATTAGTTGCAAATATTGGTTTTCCAGTTGTTTTAAAAATTGATTCACCCGATATTCTTCATAAATCAGATGTTGGAGGTATTAAAGTTGGAATTAAAGATTACAAGGAACTTGAAGAGTCTTTTGAGCAAATATTATATAATGTA
>JACVJA010000329.1 GCA_015661035.1 Candidatus Calidifonticultor daggyaiensis
TTGACTAATAAATATAACCCCTTCAATTTTTTGTTCTTCTATATCAGCTTTTATTTGTTCAAGCTTGTTGTTTAAATTAGCCATACGCATACACTGAGGCTTATTTAGCTTTATATTAGCAATATAGTTAATTAAGTCAGTAATAGTGCTATTGTTGGAAAGCTTTACGATTTTATTGCTATTATTACTATGAAAAATATCAAGATTTGTGTCCTTTTTATTTAAAAAATATCTAGTTGAATTACATGTATCCTCATATGCAATGTTTAATTCTAACTCTTCAAATATTTCCCAAAGAATTGGTTCATCTAAAAAATTGCCAATAATCATAATCTTAGGGCTCTCATTTAATAGAGGAGCATGGGTAACTTTATTTACTTCTTCCAAAACTTCAAAGTTTTTTAAATTATTATCTTTTAATAAATTTTTAATATTTTCATCATCCTTACAGTTTATTGTTTGTAAATTTTTTTCTAAAAAAATTAAGTATTTATTTAAATCGTAATTAAAAGACTCAATTTCACTAACAGCAGCTAAATGTAGAATATTAAAATAATTTTTTATTCCAATCTCTTTTTGACACAATCTAAAATAATTACTTAATTTCTGTAGAAGTAGGTTTTTCCTATTTATTAAATATATAGCGTTAAGTAATTGATTTGGAGAAATTTTTTTGTTCGTAGCTTCCTCTAAAAATTCCATCATGAAAATTAAATTTTTTGAAAATTGACTTAATGCAAGGTCAATGCTAATTCTTGGTACGTCTAGTAAAAAGGAGTTAATTTTTGGGATATACTTTTTAAATATATCATAAAATCTTCTCATTCCATCACAACTGTTTGTAAATATTACACCACCTGCATTATCTTTAGTATTTTCTAATAAATTTAACAATTCTTCCATTGAAGATTTTATAAAAGGGCAGAAATTTATTGGAAAAAAGCTTTCTGCTTTTTTAGTTTTTGGGTATCCTGTAATTCTTTGAGATTTATAGCCAGCTGCAAGTATCAGTTCTTCTGGCACGTAAGTACAAAGCCAGAAAATTGATTTTTTATCTATATTATTTTTATTTTTATTATTATTTTTGTATAAAAAATCAGTTGTAATTTTGCTTTTGATAAATTCTTTAAAACTTAAAATTTTTATTTTGGCTTCTATCATTTTTTAATTTATAAAAATACTTTTATTTTATTTAAAATTCGGCTAAAAGAAATATTTTAAATTTACCAATAGCTAAAATTTATCTTTAAAAATTTAAATGTCTTTACTATTCTTCTAAAATTTTTTCTTCGTTTCTTTCGAAGTCTTCATAAATCCCCATATGGCCCCAAAAGTCTTCAATATAAATTCCATCTATTTGACCGCTTTTTTTGCCTTCAACTAATATTCTTACTTTTTTAATTTGATCAAATTCAGTTAAAGTATTTACAATTGAAAAGATTGCTAGTACTTCAGTTGAGGAGCTATGAGGTATTTCAGAAGTGTTTAGTATTATTTCTTTTGAAAAATTAACTTCTGCTAAAGAGTCATTAACTTTTACAGAGTAAACCTTTACACTTTTTGGAAGTGTTGGATATAATTGTTCACTTTTAGGACCCTTAATTAGTTCTTCAATTACGGATTTATAAAAATCTTCGTTTTTAATAATACTTCTTTCTTCTGCAACTAAATATTCATTATTTCCTTCATATTTTGCAAAATAAAGCTTTACATTTTCTTTTGGTGTACAGCTTTGCAAAAAAATAGCACTTAAAAACATCATACTTAACACTAAAGAAACTAGAATAAATCTTGGTAGGCAGTTTAAAATGTTGTTTTTGCTTTTTTTATTTATATTATCTAAAAACATCCTATCCTCCTAATTTTCATTATTTGTAGCAAAATTAATATCATTAAAAAGACTAAAAATAGCCTAAATCGATGGTCTAAATTAATAGCCTAAGTTGTGCTTAAAATAATGCCATGCATAACTATTCTTTAAATTTTAAATATTGGATTTATTATAATTAAAATTTATAATAATAAAAGTATTAAAATAATAAAATAATAAAAATAACCAATTTAAGATAAATATTTGTTAAGTAGTGTAGTTTAATAATTTAAGTTTAAATAAAGAAAATGGGAGTTTAAAGTATAAAGTAATATGTTTTTACAGCATCTAATATATCAATGCTTATAATACTTGTAATTCTTATAATACTATAAAAGGATAAATATAGAAAGAGTGGTGATTACTATGGATAAAAAAGCCTTATTAATTATAGATATGTTAAATGATTTTGTATCACAAGATGCTCCTTTAAAAGTGCCACAAATTGAAAATATAATTGAACCTATTAAACGTGAAATAAAAAAGGCAAGAGATGAAAATTACAAAGTTATATACATTTGTGACTGGCATGATGAAAATGATAAAGAGTTTTTACTTTATCCAAAACACGCAGTTTTAGGAACTTTTGGGGCAGAAATAATTGAGGAATTGAAACCAGAAAAAGAAGATAAAATTATTCATAAAAAAACATTTTCAGGTTTTTATAAGACAGAGCTTGAAGAGTTTTTAAAAAAAGAAGAGATAAAAACACTTTTAATTACTGGCTGCGTTGCAAATATTTGCATATTATACACAGTTTCTGATGCTGTTTTAAGAGAGTTTAAAGTAATTGTAATAAAAGATGCAATAATTGCAATGAATCAGGAAGACTATTATTTTGCATTAAAACAAATGAAAAATGTTTTAAAGGTAGAAATTGTTTAAAAGTGTTTACATGCTGTTAGGTTTAGTATTATTAAACTAACTATTATTTATAAGTAAGTTATAAAAAGAGAACAAAAGAAAGAAGTATGAAAGATTTTAAATGTAAATTATATGCACTATATATGCACTATTTAGAGTTAAATTATAGGCACTATCCATGTTTAATATCTATAGTTTAATATTAAAGCTTCAATGCAAAATAATTTAAATATTGTAAAAAATAGGAGTAAAAATAAATGCAAAAAGAAGTACAAAATAATTTGTTTTATATAGCTAATTCAGATGATATTA
>JACVJA010000330.1 GCA_015661035.1 Candidatus Calidifonticultor daggyaiensis
TAAGATCTTTACTCTTTACTAATCTTTATTAATTTGCCTAAAATTTCTTTTTATTATATATTTACCTAAATATAAAAACAATAAAAGCAAAATTTTATAAAATTGGAGAAGATTAATTAATAAATTTCAAAATGAAAACAATTACAGTTATTTTAATAATTTTATTTTTATTTGTAAGCATTTTCTTTTTAGTAACAGGTTCAAAAATTTTATCAAGAGTGAAAGAATCTAAAACCTTTGAAAGTGCAACAAGTACTCAAACACAAACAACTCAAACAACTCAAACAACTCAAAAACCAACTGAAAGTACTGAAAAATCTTCTGAAGAAATAACACAGGAAACTTTTGCTGCAAATGATGAAAATATAAGAGAAATTAACATATATTTAGACGGAAATAAAGAAAATGGAATATTTTTAGGTAAAGCTGAATACGGTCTTTTATCAAACGATGCCGCATCAGTTTATGGCAGTGACTTTTCAAATTTTGGTTTTAAATTAGTTATTGATGCTTCAAAATATAACTTTATGCCAAAAACTATTCATAGCCTCTTTATTTACACTTTTATTCCTGCTTATGGAGAAGAATACGTTAGAAAAGAATTCATAATTCCTGAAGAAGTTAGCCAGAATAGTAAAACTAGTCAGGTTGATTTAATTGAAACAATAAATGAAACAATAAAAATTACAAGTGACAGTTTACATGAAAATGACATAATTAACAAAGATAATTTAGAAAAATTTAAAATTGATGGCTGGGCAATTGATGCACAATCTACACAAGATACAGGAATTAATAAAATTGAAATATATTTAGACGGACCAAAAAATTTTGGAAAATTAATTGGCCAAGCTAATTATGGAATTGAAAGACAAGATGTAGCCAAAGCATTTGGAAATCCAAACTATGTAAATAGCGGCTACAAATTAGAATTTAATGCTTCTGATCTTGACGAAGGCTCTACACATAGAATTTATATTTATGCTTTTGGAAACAATGGGTCTTATAATTATATAACAATCAATTTTTCTATTGGAGGTGAAAAAAAACAAGATAATATTTTAATAAAACTGGATTATGTTTTTGACAAAAATTACCTTAAAATTAGCGGTTGGGCAATTAATAAAAATTTTATAACTCAAGGAGTTCCAAAATCAACGGATATCGAATACAGAATTAAAAAAATTGTTTTTGTCTCAAATAAAAGCGGAAATGAAGATATCTGGAGTATGAATTTAGACGGAAGCGAACTTACACAGCTTACAACCAACAAAGAATCTGATCAATATCCATCTGTGTCTCCTGACGGGAAAAAAATTGCTTACGGTGCATTTATTAATGGTATCCAGCAGATTATGATAATGAACTGGGATGGAACTGATAAAAAACAAATCACATTTGGTAATGCAAGACATGCATTTCCTTCATGGTCTTTTGATTCAAGATATATATTTTTTGAAATGTTCGTTGATGATAACTGGGAAATTTTTGTTATGGAAAGCGATGGAAGCAATATAAAAAGGCTTACTGTAAATACTGGTGTTGATGATTGGCATCCAAGCGCCCATCCATTTTTGTATAAAACACTTTATGAAGTTGGGGCACCAGGAAGTGAAGAAATATGGGAAATAGATATTGATGGAAAAAATGCACGTAAAATATCAAGAGGAGAAAGAAATTATAGAGTTCCAAAATATTCAATTGATGCAAAGCTAATAACATTTATGGGTCTTGATGATTCAAAAAGAAGAGAGCAGGTCTTTATAATGAATTCTGATGGTACCAATATAAAGCAGCTTACTTTTGGAGATGAAGGAGCAAGACTACCCTCTTTTTCTCCTGATAATAAATATATAACTTATAACAGTACTTATGGGTATTCTGAAATATTTTTGATTGATATAAACGGAGAAGATAAAAGGCAGCTTACAAACATAGAAGGAGAAGATTCCTGTGCCGTTTTTCTTTATCAAGAATAATTTTATAATTATTCCAATTTAATATATTAATTAACTTAATGTTCCTGAATTTTTTATAATTTCAAAATTCCAAATTTTTTAAATTTTAAAATTTCTGATTTTTTCTCTTCTAAATTAAACCCTAAATTTTAAATTATACTATTCTAAATTATATTCCTGCTTTGCCTCGTGTTTCAATCGTATTTTAATATTAAATGCAATAGAAGCAGAAATTCCTAAACCAAAGCCTAACCAAATTGAAAATATAATTTGCCTAGACAAAAAGTAAAATAACAGTTCTGACAACTGCTTATTTGAGTTTAAAATGTTAACTGATATAAAATTTGGAATTTTGCCAAGTGAAAGAATTAAAAAAATAAAAGGAATTAACCCGATAGTTAATGCACTTTTATAATCAAAAAAACTCTTTTCTTGATTTTTTCTTAAAAATAAAGAGGCAACTAATCCAATTAAAAATCCAAAAATTATAAGTATCAATAATTTTAATAATGAAATTATATCAGCTGTAACTGATACACCGCCAATTAAGTTTAAAATACTGTCAAGAAAAGCATAAAGTATAAAATATAACAATGCATTTATAAAAGAAAAAATTATTAAAAAAATACGCATATATTATTCCTTATTTTTAATTTTTTTATTCTAGTTTTATATAATCTTTATTTCTTATCTTTCTTTTTTATTTTTTTATTTTTCTTATTACTAGTTTTTTAAATTTTCTTAATTGCTTTTAGTTTTATATTTTTAATCTTAAGATCTCTAATTTAAGCTAATTTAAAATTAAAAAGATCTTTTAATACAATAAGATTACCATAATAGTTAAAATAAATAAAATGTGAAATACTGAAATACAAAATATTCCGGTGTGAAAGGTTGCTGCCGCTGTTAATATGAAGATAGCAATATTTAGGTTTAAAAATACGTGCTAAAAAATAAAATATATTTTAAAAAAAAATTATTTAAGCTAAAATTTTTAATCTATATAGCTTATAATTCTATAATATCAAAGTTTATTTTAAGCTTATTATATTAGAGCTTAGAGTTTATATTAA
>JACVJA010000331.1 GCA_015661035.1 Candidatus Calidifonticultor daggyaiensis
TAGGAATTAAAACAATAATGTTAAGTGGAGATAATATAAAAACAGTTGAAGCTATTTCCAAAAAAATAGGAATAGATTATTTTCAAGCTGAAATGCTTCCTCAAGATAAATTAATATATATTAAAACATTAAAGAATAAAGGTTTTAAGGTTGCAATGGTTGGGGATGGAATAAATGACGCAGCACCACTTAGTGAAGCTGATATTGGTATTTCACCTGGTTCTGGAACTGATATTTCTATTGAGTCCTCACAAATCATAATTGTTAACAATAATCTAATAAACATTTTTAATTCAATAATTTTATCAAGATTAATATTCAAAAAGATAAAACAGAATCTTTTTTGGGCATTTTTTTATAATCTAATAGCTCTACCTCTTGCAATAGCAGGAATTTTACACCCAGTAATTGCAGAAATTGCTATGGCAACAAGTTCAATAAATGTAATCTTAAATTCATTAAGAATAAGAAATATAAAATTAAAATAGTGTATTAAAATCCATAATCTTTTTTATTTACCAAATTTAAACAACTATTCTACACATGAATTGCAATTATATAGTTATAAAAGGTTTAAAAATAAAAAGATTATCAAAAAACATAATCTGGTCCTACATTATAAGTATTAAACAAAATATTTTTTTAAAATTCTTAACTTAAAATTTTGACTAAAAAGTTTTTTTATTATAAATTTAGATAATAGCAATACTTGGTTATTTTGCCAAATAGTAAAAAAGAAAACAAAAAAATGGATAATAAAAAACTTTTAGAACTAAAATCAAATACAAAAATACTAAAAGCTATGTCCCATCCAACAAGACTTTTTATACTTGAAGAACTTTCAAAATGTGAAAAGTGCGTGTGTGAGTTGACAGAGATGATTGGAGTCGATATTTCAACAATATCCAAACATCTTTATGTTTTAAAAAATGCTGGTCTTGTTGAAAATGAAAAACGAGGTTTAACAGTTTATTACAAACTAAAATCAATAAGTGTACTAAATTTGATCGACTTTATAAGAAAAGTCATAAAAAATAATACAGAATGAAATTTAAAATTGTTTTGATTTGTTTTAAAAAATTAATCTAATGGAGGTAAAAAAATGAAAATTAAAATACTTGGCCCAGGGTGCATGAGATGTATAAAATTAGAAGAGAATGTAAGAGAGGCTATTAAAAAATTAGAAATAAATGCAACCATAGAAAAAATAACAGATATCGACAAAATAATGGAAATGGGAGTAATGATGACACCTGCTTTAGCAATAGACGATAAAGTAAAAAGCGTAGGTAAAGTTTTGTCTACTGATGAAATTATAAAAATAATAAAAGGAGTTTAAAATGGAAAAAAATAACGAATGTTCTTGTTCAAATGAACAGAAAACAATACTAATTTATTCATGTTCAGGGGGTGCAAATACAGGAAACTGTGCAGATAAAGTAGCAAGAAAATTAGCTAAGGATAAATTCGGTAATATAAGCTGTCTTGCTGCAATTGGAGCTGAAATTTCAGGATTCATTGAATCAGCAAAAGCAGCTTATGCAAATATTGTAATTGATGGCTGCCCTGTAAAATGTGGCAAAAGAATATTAGAAAAATTAGGTTTACATTACAATTCATACATAATAACAGAAATGGGAGTAGTTAAGGGGATAACAAAGATAACAGATGAATTAGTAGAACAGATAGCAGAAAATATCAAAGAAGGAGAAATAAAATATGTTTAATAATATTTCTGAAAATAAAAAACTAATTTTAATTACAGGGATATTTCTTTTCGCTTATTTTGTGCCATTTTCAGATTCATCCGTTAGCCGAGCCATAGGTGAAGCATTTTTGATGCTAAATGATTATGCAAGGGAGCATGTTTTACTATGTCTGATACCAGCTTTCTTTATTGCTGGTGCAATTTCTGTTTTCATAAATCAGCAGGCAGTAATAACATATTTAGGACCTTCAGCTAAAAAACCTTTAGCATATTCTGTTGCCTCAATCTCCGGTGCAATTTTAGCTGTTTGTTCATGTACAGTACTTCCACTCTTTAGGGGTATATATAGGAAAGGAGCAGGTCTTGGTCCTGCGATTTCATTTCTCTATTCAGGTCCTGCTATAAATGTTCTTGCAATATTTCTAACAGCAAAAGTATTGGGACTGGAGATAGGAGCAGCAAGAGCAATAATGGCAATAGTTTTCAGTGTTTTTATAGGTCTATTAATGCATGTTATATTCAAGAAAGATGATCAAAAGAGAATTGAAGAAATGGGTATGTTTTCAAAACCAGATGAAAATATGCCACGTACACTTTTACAAAACTCATTGTACATGATTTCAATGATAGGAATTCTTGTATTCCTTAACTGGGCACCATCAAAAGGCTCATTAGCCTGGTGGGATTTTATTTTTTCTGTAAAATATTTTATAACAGCTTTTTTTTCTGTTTTATTGATAATAATGTTAATTTTATGGTTTAAAAAACAGGAACTTGGTGATTGGATAAGAGCAACAAGGGACTTTGCAATACAGATAACACCTTTATTATTTATGGGTGTTCTTGTTGCAGGATTTTTACTTGGAAGGCCCGGGCATGATGGAATTATACCATCTAAATATGTCTCAGAACTTGTTGGTGGAAACTCTATTTTTGCTAACTTTTTTGCTTCCATATCCGGAGCTTTCATGTACTTTGCAACACTAACAGAAGTGCCAATCCTTCAGGGATTGATTGGTTCAGGTATGGGGAAGGGTCCTGCATTAGCTTTATTACTAGCAGGACCATCATTATCATTACCATCTATGATAATTATTAAAAGAGAACTTGGCTGGATTAAAACAATAACTTATGTTTCTCTCGTTGTAATACTTTCAACGATAGTGGGTTATATTTATGGTTTAGTATTCTAACTATAAGAATTAATAAAAAATTTTTAAAAAATAGGATAAATTTAATTATAATATAATATATATAAGGGGGTGATCTGGGTTCGACTGGGGGCTGAATTAAGTAAGTAGCATGTCGGGTATGGTAAC
>JACVJA010000332.1 GCA_015661035.1 Candidatus Calidifonticultor daggyaiensis
TTGACATTGCTAAAGGTTATTTTGCTTATTTTTTAGCTTTTAAACTTTTTACAAATTATTATTTTAGCTTTTTAGCAGTAAATCATGACCAGCTTATAGCTATTCTTGGAGGGTGCGCAGCTATTGTAGGACATAATTACTCGCCATTCTTAAAATTTAAAGGCGGAAAAGGAATTGCTACCTGGTTTGGGCTTATGCTTGCCATAACTCCATGGACAATTCCAATTGCAGCTGCTGGCTATTTAATAGGTATATTTATTGCAAGAAACATGATTTGGTCTGTTTCGCTTGCCATAATTCTAAATGGAATATTTTTATGGCTTTTTAAAAACAACTATTTTTTTGGAATAATGCTGCTGTTAAACTTGCTGATTATGATATCCAAACAAATTAATCACAGTATTCCATTTAGTATAAATTTAAAATTTAGAAAAGAAGCCAGCATTCAAGATTTATTTAAGCCAAAAATAAGATAATAAAAATAATTGGAATAATAAAATAACTTGCTTGGCATACCAAATTAGGTATTGGATCTAGCCCTATCAAACTTTGTAACTCGCTTGTTGTGTCAAGAATGATTTTCTATATAATAAAAATTCTAAGTATTATTATAAAAATCTTTTACTAAATCCAACTCGTCATCATTAATATTTCTAACACTATAAGCCCTGCCTTTCCAATAAAGACCTTTTCTTGATTTAGCTTTAAAATAAGAATTTATAGCAATTAATAACATATAAATGCTAGAAACCGGCATTAAAAGTGAATCTAATACTCTATTTTTAAAGCGAAAAGAAAGCACTATTTTTATAAAAATAATTAGCAAAACTTGGATAATATTTAAAAGCAAAATTAAACCAGACCATTCAAATATTAAATATCCTAATGGTAAAAGAATAAATGGAAATAAAAAAAATATTGAAAAAGCAGTCATTGCTATAAATTCCATAAAACCATTATAATTAAAAGCTGCATAAATAAATTTCGTAAAACCATTCACAACTTCGCCAAAATTATTGTACATTCTACAATAAATATTTTTACTGCCATCAAATACCATGTATTTTAAACCTGCTCCTTTTATTTTTTTTGAAAGATGTATATCTTCAAGAATTTCACTTTTTACAGATTGATGGCCTCCAATCTTAAAGTAAGCTTCCTTTTTAAACATAAAAAATTGTCCTATTCCAGTACTAAAAAAACTGCCTTTTAAATACTTAACAAATATTAACGGCATGAAAGAAAGAATTGCAAAATTTATAAAAGGCACTGTCATTCTTTCGTGAAATGTAACAGTAATTTGTTTAGGATAAACTGAAATAGCATCTAATTTATTTCTAGTTAAACTTGCTAATGCTTTTGATATTGTATCTTTATAATGTAAAGTATCAGCATCAGTAAATACATAATAACTGCCATTGGCATATTTTGACAGCTGAAAACATGCCCAACATTTTCCAAGCCATCCTTTTTTTAAAGGTGCGCCTTTAAAAAGTTTTACTCTCGGATCTTTTTGTGAAATATCCTCTACTATTAAACTTGTAGCATCTGTGGAATTATCATCTAAAACCAAAATCTCAATATTTTTATAATCTTGTTTTCTTAATGAGTTTACACACCTTCTAATATTTTTTTCTTCATTTCTAGCTGGTATTAAAACAGATACCATGGGTGTATTATTTATGATATTATCAGGGAGGCTGTAATTTTTTATGTTTCTAAAAATAAAATTATTTATTAAAAAATTTATAAAAATAAAAGCTACAATTACTGCTATAATATAATTATAAATTAACATTTATTATAAAATTAAAAAATTATTTTTAAAAACTCTAAGAAATACTTAAAGTATTTTTAATTATAACATTAAAGAGTATTATATAGTAAGACGCTTTTTTTGAAAGAATGTTTTATTTTTTTACTTTTTTTAACAATTTTTTCAACTATTTTTTCACTTAACATTTCACCTGGCTTCTGTATTTCTTTTTAAGCTATTCTTTTATCTATGATGTCATTTATTAAATAATTAAATAATTAAATAAACTAAATTTAAGTATTAACTACGGTTTACTTAACATTAAATATATTATTTAATTATTTTTATCTATTTAATTTTGTTTTTTCTTGGGCACGAGTTAAAAAATTTTCAAGGTTTATTATATATCTAAAATGTATTCCTTCCCCTATCTTTTCTTTTCCATCATAAGCATTTACATTAAATTTTAATTTTGGCCCATCTACTTCAATAAGTTCTGCTTCAGCAGAAACTTCCATACCTATAGGAGTAGCAGCTAAATGCTTAACATCAATGCGAGTTCCAACAGATGCAAAACCTTTTGGAAGATAACCATCAACACAATTTATAGCTGCAGCTTCCATTAATCCTATCATAGCAGGAGTAGCAAAAACCTTTACTGACCCACTTCCAAACTTTAACGCAGTATTCTCTTCAGTTACTTTGGCTCTAGCTTCACCTAACATTCCGGGTTTTAAATTAAAGTTTTTTAAATCATTGCTCATATATTCCCTCACTATTAATTTTCATAACTCTATCGTCAATTTTTATAATTATTTATATCCAAATTTGTAAAATCTATAAAATTTGCAAATCAATATGAGTATATTTTACCATAAGGTCTATAAGAATATGGAATAAGTTTATTAAAGTTTTCAAAATTTTTTTGACTTAGATTTGAGTAATCAAGATTAAAATACTCACAAAATTTTTTTAAATATTTTTCTAGCAGTAGCTTATCAAAATTTAAAATCTTAGCTTTTTTTACTTCTTTACCTAAGATATTGTTTCCAATATCACCAAAAATATAAATAACTCCACCATGCATACCATGTCCAATAAAATTGCCAACAGCAGAATTTTGTGTACTGAAATAAAAACTCGCTGTCAAGTTACTATTTAAACTTTCTTCAAAGTCTTTATTAATAACCTTTTTATTGAAATTATTTTTATTTTGTAAATTACTTATATTGTTGTTATCTAATCCCAAAACAACTATTATACCGCCAG
>JACVJA010000333.1 GCA_015661035.1 Candidatus Calidifonticultor daggyaiensis
TATCTAGCTATAAATTTAGTGGAATAACTAATTTATCTGAAAAAAAAGAAATTTTGAATACTGTAAAGTCTGCATTTTTAAATAATAATAAAATTAGCGATTTTGTTTTTTTTAATATATCTAGACTATCAAAGATTCAAAGAAGCTATTATGTTGAAAAACATATCTTAACACCGGAAATGACTCATAAACTAAATTATAAAGGGGTTTTTTTCAAGTGTACTAATTTTAATTTAGAACATTCTTTATCAGTTTTAATAAATGAAGATGATCATCTAAGAATACAATGTATTATACCAGAGCTGGAAGTAGATAAGGCTTATAAACAAGCAAATAATTTAGAAAGAATTTTAGAGAAAAATTTAAAATTTGCTTATGATAAAGATTTTGGGTATTTGACCAGCTCTCCAATTAATTTAGGAACCGCACTAAGAGTTTCGGTTCTAGCTCATGTTCCTTTTATAATAATTTCAGGCAAAATAGAGGAGTTTACTAAAAAACTAAATGATATTGGTTGTGTTGTTAAAAGCTTTTATGGCGAGAATTCAGGGATTATTGGAAATATTATACAAGTAGCAAATCAGGCTTCATTAGGAAAGTATGAACATCAGATTTTGCAAGAAATGAAAGCAATATTTTTAAATATTATTGATGAGGAGAGAGAAAATAAAGAAATGGTAGCAAAAGATCTCCCTTTGATTGTTGAAGACACTATTTATAGAACTTATGGTATGTTAAAGTATGCAAAAATTCTTTCATATCATGAAGCTATTGACTTGTTATCAGTATTAAAAGTTGGACAAGATCTTGGTTTAATTAATGATATCAAGCCTTATAACTTATACGAAAAGATAACAAAACTTGGAGATTATAGTCTAATTTTAGATAATAATCTAGATTTGGAACCTGAGAGTGACGAGCTTGATAAATTTAGAATGGATATAATAAGAAAAGAGCTATTTTACTAAAAATATATAATAAAATATAATATTATAAGCAAGATATAATTTAATCAATACTTCATAATTGAGTATTAAGGAATAATTTAGTAAAAAATGGTTAAAAGCCAATAAAATAGTTATAATATTAATTAAATATATATTAATGTTAAAGTAATATTAGTATAATTTATAAAGAGATAATTCATAATTATATTTATAATAAATTGCATAATAAATTATAATATCGATAAAGATAAAATTTTTTATAAGGTAAAAAATACTTTTAATTGTTAACTAATTAATTTTATTTTAAAAAGGTAGATTTAAAATGTTTGAAAGATTTACAGAGCGTGCTAGAAAAGTCGTTGTTAGAGCTCAAGATGAAGCAAGATTTTTAAAACAAAATTATATAGGGACAGAACATTTACTTTTAGGCTTAATTGGTGAAAAAGAAGGAATAGCTGCAAAAGTTCTGCAGTCTTTAAATATATCATTAGAGGAAATAAGGTTTGCAGTAAAAGAATCTATAACTGAAGGAACTGCTGAGGTGTATGAGCATATTCCTTTTACTCCAAGAGCAAAAAAGGTTCTAGAACTTTCTCTAAGAGAGGCATTGCAGATGGGTCATAATTATATTGGTACAGAGCATATTTTACTTGGGTTATTAAGAGAAGGTGAAGGCGTAGCTGCTAGAGTACTTAATTCTTTCGGCATAAATTTAGATATTGTAAAGGATAAAATTAGGGAAATTTTAAATAAATATCCTTTTTATCCACAAGATGAAAGTGATAGCGCAGATAAACTTCAAAAAAGAAATTTAAAAATGTTGACCCAGTATGGAAGAGATTTAACTCAGCTAGCAAAAGATAAAAAACTTGACCCTGTTATTGGTAGAAAAAAAGAAATTGAAAGATTAATGCAAATATTGTCAAGGAGAACAAAAAATAACCCTATTTTAATTGGTGAATCAGGAGTTGGTAAGACTGCAATTGTTGAAGGTCTTGCTCAAGCTATAGTTTCTAAAGATATTCCACCAAATTTAAAGAGTAAAAGAATATTTACATTAGATTTAGGTGCTTTAGTTGCTGGCTCTCGTTATAGAGGAGATTTTGAGGAAAGATTGAAAAAAGTTTTACAAGAAATTAAAGAAGATGGAGATATTATTATATTTATAGATGAAGTACATACATTAGTTGGGGCGGGTGCAGCAGAAGGTGCAATAGATGCTGCTTCAATATTAAAGCCTATGCTTGCAAGAGGTGAAATACAAACTATTGGTGCAACAACGTTAAATGAATTTAGGAAATATGTAGAAAAAGATAAAGCACTTGAAAGAAGATTTCAACCAATATATGTTGATGAACCAAGTGAATACGAAACAATTGAAATACTTAAAGGTTTAAAAGATAGGTATGAGGAATTTCATCATTTAACTATCTCAGAAGAAGCTATAAAATCAGCTGTTAAGCTTTCTCATCGATATATTTCTGACAGGTATTTACCAGACAAAGCAATAGATTTAATTGATGAGGCAGCCTCAAGAGTGAGATTAAGAAATCTTTCAAATCCACCAGATTTAAAAAAGTTAGAAGATGAAATTGAAAAAGTAACAAAAGAAAAAGAAGATGCTATAAAATCACAGGATTTTGAAAAAGCTGCTGAATTTAGAGATATTGAAAAGCAGCTTTTAAAAGAAAAAATTCAGCTTGAAGAGAATTGGGGGAGAGGTTTAAATGAGAAAAAAGCCAAGGTCGATGAAAATGAAATAGCTGAAGTTTTATCTAGCTGGACAGGCATTCCAGTTTATAAGCTTACTGAAGCAGAGTCAGCCAAGCTTTTAAAAATGGAGGAAGAGCTCCATAAAAGAGTAGTTGGGCAGGATGAGGCTATAAAAACTGTATCAAGAGCTATTAGAAGGTCTAGATCTGGATTAAAAGATCCTAAAAGACCGATTGGTTCATTTATTTTCTTAGGTCCATCAGGAGTTGGCAAAACTGAGCTTGCAAAAACTATTGCTGAATTTTTATTTGGAAAAGAAGATGCTTTAATACAAATAGATATGTCAGAATATATGGAGAAG
>JACVJA010000334.1 GCA_015661035.1 Candidatus Calidifonticultor daggyaiensis
TTATTAAAAATTCAGTAGATATAGAAAAAATATTAGATATTATAAAATAAATTTGTTTTATTATTTTTTATAATTTTGGCGTAGATTCAAATTTATTTTAAAACCATCAGAATTTTAAAAAATTAAATAACTATACAAATTTCCAATTTATTATAAAAACAATAATTTTTTTACAAAACTGTAATTATTCCAATAGCTTCTTTATTTTTATTTTATTTTAATTATTTCTATTTATTTTTACCTTAAAATCGTTTAATATGTTTTTTCAAAATTTTTTTTAAAATAATTATTACTAATTTATGCAATAAAGAAATAGAAATTATTAAATTATAAAAACAATTATTAAATCTCTTAATTAATTGTATTGTTAATAAGTCAATTAATGCAATAAGATAATTATTGATAATAATTATAGTATTATAAGAAAGGTTAACAAATGTTAAAAACAAATCATAAAGAATTATTATCCTGGATAAATGAAATGGCAAGAATGTGTCAGCCAGATGATATAATATGGATTGATGGTTCTGATGAGCAAAAAAAGTTGCTTCAGTCTGAAGCATTTCAAACCGGTGAATTAATTGAGTTAAATCAAAAGGTTTTACCAGGATGTGTTTATCACAGAACAGCAATAAATGATGTAGCAAGAACTGAACATTTAACTTATATTTGTACAGAAAAAAAGGAAGACGCTGGTCCTACTAATAATTGGATGGAACCAAAGGAGGCTTATAAAAAAGCTGCAAGCTTTTTTAATGGCTCCATGCGTGGAAGAAAAATGTATGTAATACCATTTTCAATGGGCCCAATTGGTTCAAAATTTTCCAAAATTGGTGTAGAACTTACTGACAGTATCTATGTAGTTTTAAATATGCTCATAATGACTAAAGCTGGTGATGAAGTATTAAAAGTTCTAGGAAATGACGGGATATTTACAAAATGCCTGCATTCAAAAGCTGATTTAGATATAAATAAAAGGTTGATTTTGCATTTTCCACAAGATAACACTATTTGGAGTGTTGGTTCAGGTTATGGGGGAAATGTTTTATTAGGAAAAAAATGTCTTTCATTAAGAATTGCAAGCTATTTAGGTAAAAATGAAGGTTGGCTTGCAGAGCATATGCTTATTATTGGTATTGAAGATAGTTCTGGCAATGTTACTTATATTGCAGGTGCATTTCCAAGTGCTTGTGGTAAAACAAATTTAGCCATGTTAATCCCGCCAGAGCCTTTTAAAAAACTGGGATATAAAGTTTTGACTATTGGAGATGATATTGCATGGATGAGAATAAAAGAAGATGGCAGGTTATGGGCAGTTAATCCAGAAACAGGATTTTTTGGAGTTTTGCCTGGCACAAATTCAAAAACAAATCCAAATGCCATAAAAACTATTCAAAAAAATACTATTTATACAAATACACTTTTAAAAGAAGATGGAACTGTGTGGTGGGAAGGTGCAGATGGCCCAGTCCCACTTTCAGGCATAGATTGGACAGGCAAACCCTGGAAACCTGGTTTAACAGATGAAGATGGAAAGCCAATTTATGGTGCCAATCCAAACAGCAGGTTTACTGCACCAATAAAACAATGTCCATCCATATCGCCTCTTGTAGATGACCCTGAAGGTGTACCTATTTCTGCAATAATATTTGGAGGCAGAAGAGCTACTCTTGCACCGTTAATATATCAAGCGTTTAATTGGCAACATGGAGTTTTTGTAGGGTCTATTATGGCTTCTGAAATAACTGCAGCTCAATATGGAGCACAAGGAAAAGTAAGAAGAGATCCAATGGCTATGATACCTTTTTGTGGTTATAATATGGCAGATTATTTTAGCCACTGGCTAAATATTGGCAAAAAGATAAAAAACCCGCCATTAATATTTCATGTGAATTGGTTTAGGACAGATGAAAAAGGCAATTTTATTTGGCCTGGTTTTGGCGACAATTTAAGGGTCTTAGAGTGGATAGTTAAAAGATGCAACAATGAAATACCTGCACAAGAAACCCCAATTGGTTATATACCATATTTGAAAGATTTAAATTTAAGTGGATTAGATATTAGTAATGATGATATTAAGAAACTCTTAAGTATAAATAACCTTGAATGGATAGATGAAGCCAATCAAATTAAAGAATTCTATTCTCAATTTAAAGACCGGCTGCCAGTAGAGTTAGAATTAGAATTAAATAGTTTACTAAAAAGGCTTAGCTAATAATTAAGGTAATTTCTTTGTAAGCAAAACTTAGCTAAAACTTAGCTAATATTTAGATAATTTCTATGCCTACTAATTTTGCAAATTCTTGGAGTATTTCTGAATTATCACCATAAGTTAATATATAATGCTGAGATAAAACATTTTGTGCAAAATCATCTATTGGTACATCGAGCACAATTTCAATACTTGGTAACTGAGGTGCAGGTGGGCTCCAACCAACTTCTTCCCAGCTATAAGGTGTAATTGCTTTTCCAGTCAATAAATGCATAATAAATTTATCTTTTTTTGTTGATAATCTACATAAAGTAACTTTTCCTGTTTTTACTTTTGATACATTTAATATTCCTTCATTAAAACTGCCAAACTTTGTAGGCATTACTATAATTTTCCCTTCAACTACTTCGGATGGCACAAAATCTGGAACGCCCATTAAAACTTTTTCTTCAAAGAATTCGTAGAATTCAAAATAAGCTGAAATTTGTTCAGTTAAATTTTTACAAATAAGTTGAGTTAAACTCCCAAGGGTATCATTTTCAGGTATAGTTGGGATTTTTAATTCATCGGAAATAAGCATAAATATCATTGCAGGTGGAAAGCCTTCTAGTTTTTTCATTCCATCTACGTCTATAATAGATATAGCATTATAATTGTTTTCAACAATTTTTTTCTTTAAAGATAAATAATATTTTACCCCTTTTATTAGAGTATTTTCATCTGCAGGTTTGGTAAAAACCCAGTTATTTTTAATTTTGTTAATTAAACCATTTATTTGACTCATATCAGTATTTTTTAAA
>JACVJA010000335.1 GCA_015661035.1 Candidatus Calidifonticultor daggyaiensis
TAATAATAGTGTGATAATGGTATAATTATGCTAATTAATATAGTTATAGGAATGTAGTATTATATTGACAATTATAAATTATAATATCTATAAAAGCTAAAGAAGGAGCTATAATGTCTGAAGATAATAAAAATTATCAAAATGAAAAAAATTATACAATTGAAGATAAAGATATATCTTTATTATTTGAAAAGATAGAAAACAGGCTTCAAAGTAAAAAAAATATTGGAAATAAAATTGTAATATTTGGAGTGATTATAGGAATTTGCCTTATAATATCTGCTCTTATTGGCTCACTTACTTTTTATATTGTAAGGACTCAAAATGAAACCTTAACAGTTACAGGTTCAGTTAAACAAAAAGTGACCTCAGATTTAGTCAAATGGAAAGGTGGTTTTCAAAGAAATGTGCCTGCAGAGGATTTAAAATCTGGTTATGCACAATTAAGACAGGACCAGAATTTAGTTCTTCAGTTTTTTAAAGAAAATGGTTTTAATGAGAGCCAAGTTTTAATTACACCTGTTTTTATGGAAGCACCTTATCAGTATGACCCTAACGCGCCTAAAGAATATATTTTAAGGCAATATGTAGAAATACAGTCTGATAGAATACAGGATGTTACAGCTATGGCACAAAATGTTAATAGCTTGATTGATAAAGGTGTTATATTTTCTACATTTTCATTAGAGTACTATTATACAAAACTTCCAGAATTAAGAATTGCCCTCTTAAAAGATGCAGTGGCTGATGCAAAGCTGCGCGCCCAAAAAATTGCAGAAAGTACAGGGTTGCAAGTAGGTTCAATTAAATCTGCAAATGCTGGTGTTGTGCAAGTTTTACAAGTAAATTCAACAGACATATCTGATTATGGAGCTTATGATACTAGTACTATTGAAAAAGAAGTAATGGTTACAGTTACTGCAATTTTCAATTTAAAGTAATTTAAAGTAAGAGGTAAAAGGATAATATTTTAATTTTATGGATTATTTAATGTTTTCTATAGATTATTTAGGATTATCTTTAATTATGTTTTCTTTAATTAGTTTTAATTTTTCTTCACTGCTTACATCATAATTTCTGTCTTTCCAATAAATCCCGCTTTTACTTTTGCATTTTACCATTGAATGAATTGAGATTAGCAGAAGATAAACTACTGATAAAGGGAAAAGAAATATATCGATAAATCTATCTTTAAATCTTATAGTTTGTATTACTTTTATTGAAAGGATTATTGTTATTTGTCCCATTAAGATACTTAAAAGAATTTGTGGAAAATTAAATAAAAATAGTGCTAGTGGCAATAATATAAAGGGCAGTAAAAAAACAAAAAATACTAGCAGTGTTATCAAGCTTTGAATAATTAAATTATAACCAAAAACTGCAGCCAAAACTTTTGAATAGCCATTTATTACCTCGTTTAAATTTTTATACATTCTGCAATAAAAATTATTTTTTCCGTCAAATATCATAAATTTATACCCATATCTTTTTACTTGTTTTGATATATGAATATCTTCTAAGATTTCACTTTTTACAGATGCATGCCCTCCAATTTTTTCATAAACCTCTTTTTTAAAAAGCATAAACTGACCTATTGCTGTACAAAATAGCGGGTTTTTAGATTTAATTACCAGTATTAAAGGTAAAAATGCAAATAAAAAATAATTCGCAAATGGCACCATCATTCTTTCGTGAATAGTTACTGTTATTTGTCTTGCAAATACTGATATTGCATCAAATTTATTATCTATCATTGCAGCAAGAGCACTAGATGCAGAATTTTTAAAATGCAGAGTATCAGCATCAGTAAACAGCAAGTATTTGCCGCTTGCACTATTTGCAAGCTGTTGACATGCATAACTTTTACCTAACCAATTAGAAGGCAGTGGTTTTCCTTTAATTAATTTTAGATTGGGGTATTTTTCACAATAACTTTGTACAATTTTAGCTGTATTATCTGTAGAATTATCATCTAATACTATAATTTCAAAATTTGGATAATCTTGTCTAGTTAAAGATCTTAAACATCTTCGAATATTTCTTTCCTCGTTTCTTGCGGGTATTAAAATAGAAAGAAGGGGGGGATTTTTTAAAAATTGTAGACTTAGGTTAAAGTTTGAAATATCTTTAAATAAATAATTATTTAGTAAATAGTTGGCTAATATTATTGTTAATAATATGAGAACTATTCCATTATAAAAAATTAAAATATTCATATATTTTTAAATATTAATCATATTAAAATATCTTTTAAGAGGATAGTTAAATAACTTTGTAAATATTTTTAAAAACTTTTTTATTTTTATGAACTATTTTTATGATAAAATCTTCTTTATTTTATTGCAAATATTTTTATTTTTTCTTTACTTTTAATCTTATAATATTTATAAAAATAAATTATAATTTTAAGCATTGTTTTTTGTAATTTTATATTTTATTTAAATTTTTGTTTTTTTGAAGATCTTAAATGGGAGAATGATTGAAAGACAAAGATTCTAAAAAAAGTCCTGCTGAATTATTTTCAGAAATGTTAAAAGATTTTGGCAGTTCAATTGCTGAAATATTTAATGATCCAACTTTAAAAGAAAAAGCTGCTCAATTTGGTCAATCAACAGTTGATTCTGCAAAAGCTTTTGCTGATAGATTTAAAGATGAAGAAGTAAAAAACAAGTTTAAAGATTTTGCAAGATCTGCTAAGGTTTTTGGTGACAGCATTATACATTATTTTAAAGAGGGTAGTGAATTTAAAGAAAACGGCGAAAGTAAATATAGCAAAAGTAATGATAACAAAAGTAAAGACAACGAAAGTAAAGAAAAAGAAGCCAAACAATTGAATGGAAAAAATGACAAAACAAGACATGATTTAAATTCCTCTTCAAGGGCTTCCAAGATAACGGGTTATAGTTTTGCTATTGCGTGGGATATAATTTTTCTTATTTTTTTTAATTTTTTTAATCAATATATAGCTTATTATAGTTTAGATAAACAAACTGGTATCTGGCTTA
>JACVJA010000336.1 GCA_015661035.1 Candidatus Calidifonticultor daggyaiensis
AAAATATAATTATAGTGCTCTAACTTTAATGTTAGAGCACTATACGAGTAAAGTGCTAAATTAATAATTAACATTGATTATTAAAAAATTATAAATTATAAACGCTTTATCAATACTTATAATTGGCAAAGGATTTTTAATAGTATTAGGATTGATAAATGAATTTTGATTACAAAAGAATAAGGTATTTTTTAATAAACAAGAATATTATATTAGTTTATGTATTATTTTTTATAATTATTATTGTCTCATTATATGACCGCAATTTTATCTCTATAAGTAACATTTCTAATATTATGCAGCAAATTTCTGTATTGGGAATTCTAAGTCTAGGTATGAATCTATTGATGATTTCTGGTGGGTTAGACTTATCTATAGGTATGAACATTTCTCTAAGCCTTTGTACAATAACTGTACTATTTTCGAGGGGTTTAAATTTGTATTTTTGCTTGCTAACTGGTTTTTTAATTTCTGTTTTTTGCGGATTTTTAAATGGTTTGATTATTTCAAAGAGTAAAGGATTGCCTTTTGTAATAACCTTAGGAACTATGTCAGTGTTTAATGGTTTAGCATTAGTAATTACTGGTGGCGAGAGCTTCTCAATAGGCGGAAGGTTTAATTATATAGGGCAGGCAAAAATTTGGATTTTTCCAATTTCAATAATAATTTTCTTCTTAGTTTTAATATTAACTTATATAATTTTAAACTTATCAAAGCTGGGTAGATTAATATTTGCTGTTGGAAGCAATGAAAAAGCCGCTTATTTTTCTGGCATTAAAGTAGATAATGTAAAAATATTGCTATATACGTTAAATGGAGTAATTGTTGGCATAGCTGGCTTAGTATTATTGTCAAGACTCGGCTCGGCGGTTCCAGTGACTGGTGCTGGTTATGAACTAAGAACAATTGCTGCTGTGGTAATTGGTGGGGCATCGCTTTTTGGTGGTCGAGGAAGCATCTTTGGATGTTTTTTGGGGATAACTTTAATGGGAATAATTTCAAATGCATTAAATATGTTAAAAGTAAGTTATTTTTATCAAGGAACTATATTAGGTATAATTATAATATTTGCAGCAATTATCAGTACTTCCTTTGAAAGTAAAAAGTAATGAATTTGTTATAATTAAATTTATAATTTTAAAAAAAATTCTTAATTAAAAATGGAATTAATTCTTGAAATTTTAAATATAACAAAAACATTTCCTGGAGTGACTGCTGTAGACAATGTTTCTTTTGATTTAATGAAAGGTGAAATACACTGCTTGGTCGGAGAAAATGGTGCAGGTAAGTCTACTCTTATTAAGATTTTATCAGGTGCTATAGTTCCAACCTCCGGAGTTATAAATATTTTTGGTAAAAAATATAATAGTTTAGATCCCCATACTTCTATGGTTTTAGGCATTCAAGCAGTTTATCAGGAAAGCAATTTATTAGAAAACATGAATATTGCTGAAAATATTTTTTATGGTTTAGAAAAAAGTAATAAGCTTGGATTTATTAATTTTAAAGAAACTTTGAATCAAGCAAAAGAAATAATGAATTTATTAAATATAAAATTAGACCCAAGAAAATTAGTTTCAGAACTAAGCGTTGCTGAAAAACAATTAGTAAAAATTATTAAAATATTAGCAAGAAACACTAAAATTCTTATATTTGATGAACCCACTGCATCTTTAAATCAAAATGAGATTGAAGATCTATTAAAATTAATAATAGAAATAAAGAATAAGGGTATTGGCATCATATATATATCCCATAGGATTAAAGAAGTATTTGAGATTGCAGATAGAATTACTGTTTTAAGAGATGGGAAAAAAATTAATACCCATTTGATAGGAAAGGTAACAGAAAATGAGTTAATTTCTGAAATGGTTGGAAGAAAAACAAATCTTTTCTATACAAAATCTAATATTATGACGGGAAAGGTTATGCTAGAAGTTAAGGATTTCATTTTAAATAAAAACAAAACCCCTATTTCCTTTGAAGTAAAAGAAGGAGAAATTTTTGGGATAGCTGGAATGGTAGGTGCTGGAAGAAGTGAATTAGTAAAGGCAATAATGGGCTTTAATACTGCTTTAAAAGGGAAGGTTTTTTTGGAAAATAAAGAGATTGCTATTAACAAACCATCGGATGCAATAAAAAATGGAATATGTTTAGTACCTGAAGATAGGCAAACAGAAGGATTATTTTTGATAAGAAGCGTTAAGGAAAATATAACAATTGCGGGCTTAAAAAAGTTTAAGGGTATCTTTGTACAAAGAGTTAAAGAATTGAGATTTGTTAGAGAACTCATAGATAAGTTGAATATAAAGACTTTTTCAGTTGAACAAATAGTTGGTAATTTAAGTGGTGGGAATCAACAAAAGGTAGTTTTAGGTAAATGGTTATTTACTGATGCAAAAATATTTATATTTGATGAGCCAACAAGAGGAATTGATGTAGGAGCTAAGCAGGAAATTTACAAAATAATAGGTGAAATTGCTAGTAGAGGTGGAGCCATTATAATGATTTCATCAGATATGCCTGAATTAATTTCTTTATGCGATAGAGTTCTTGTATTAAGAAATAATGAGGCTGCAGGGCTGTTAAAAAGAGAAGAAATTAATGAAAAAAATATTTTGAAATTAGCAATTGGTTAATTTTGAAATTTTTTATTAACAATTTTTATTAATAATTTTAGCATTTTTAAAAAAGAAGGGTTATGGCAATTAACATTAAACAATTCTTAAAAAACCAGATTTTCTATTTAATTGTTATAATAATATTAATATCAATTGTTGTAACTATTTTAAATAGAAATTTTTTAAATATTAATAATTTTAAAAATATACTACTACAGATTTCAATTGTAACTATAATGGCATTTGGGTCAGGTATTGTAATATTATCAGGAGGATTGGATCTTTCTGTTGGATCAATGGTTTCATTAATCTCTGTAGTTACAGCAACTCTAATATCTAATGGCAGTAATGTTTTTATTTCTTTATTAGCTG
>JACVJA010000337.1 GCA_015661035.1 Candidatus Calidifonticultor daggyaiensis
ATGGAGTTATGAGTAAAGAGATGGTACTTCAGGGTGGTGGTTTTGTGTTTATAAACAACGATTTTGATTCACTTTTGAAGGTTTTATTAGATGCTTGGCGTATATATCAAGATGTTGAGGCATATGAAAATATGAGAAAAAAATGCTTTCATATAGTATATGAGTATACAATTGAAAAGTCTACAGAAGAGTTTGTAAAAGCTATTACTGGATTATTTAATCGGAAGCACGATGAGGCAAAGTATGAATATTCTGCTTATAAACAATAAGTTTATTGAAGGGGGAGCAGAAAAGGTTTTTAGAGACACTATTAAAATTTTGAAAACCAATAAAAAGGATATTTTAATTTACACAGCTACTTGTGATGATATACCAAATGAGCTAATCCCTTTTGTAGAGGCTCACATAAAACTATATGATTCAAAGAAAAACCCTATAGATTATATTTTCAATTTTAGAAACTACAAAAAATTACTCACATTCCTTGAGCAGCATAACATTGACATAATTCACTTACATAATTTCTATGGTAATATCAGCCCATCCATATTAATGGCTATAAAAAAGTATAAACAAAAGAAAAAATGTAAAGTTATCCAAACGGTACATGATTATTCAATTGTATGTCCAAATTCGTCTCTTATGATATATCATAAAAACGCAATATGCGAAAAATGTGTAGGTAATGGATTTAAATATAGTATATTATTAAAAAGATGTTACTATGGCAACTTATTTGTGAGTGGATTAAAGTTTTTAAGATGGCTTGTAGCTCAGAAAGCATTAGATCATAAAAATATAGTAGATTTATTTATAACTCCAAGTAATTTTCTAAGAAGTATTTTACTTAGGGAAGGTATTGATGATAAAAAGCTTATAGTAGTTCCAAATCCAGTAAATATACCACCAATAGCACCAGAAGCTTCAAAAGATAAAACAATTCTATTTGTTGGAAGATTAAGTTATGAAAAAGGCATAGATTTGCTGATTAGAGCATTTAGAAACCTAAAAGCAAAAGGCTTTATAGATGATGATTATAAATTGTTAATTGTGGGAGATGGTCCATTGAGGAAAGAATTGGAAAACTCAAATAGTAAAGATGATATAATATTTTTGGGGTATTTAACTCCCTTGGATTGCTATAAAATTATGAGAAGATCCGAATTATTGGTTTTGCCAAGTATATGTTATGAAAATCATCCACTTGTGGTTTTGGAAGCCCTTTCCAATGGTACGGCAGTTGTGCTTACCAATCATGGAGGCATGAAAGAATTAGCAGAGAAATTTCCCAAAATGATTTTTCCCAGTGATTATAATGAGAACAGAGAAAAAATGATAGCAAACTTGGAAAGTAGTATAATAACTGCCCTCGGAAGATTAAAATCGGAAAAAGGTTTGGAAGACTATTTTACAATATTATTGGAGTGGAGTGAACAGAATTATTTTGAAAAAATTATGAGGTGCTATAATGACTTTAATGAATTTTAATAAGAACATTTTTTTATTTCTTTTTTCTGGAGTTTTCCTTTTTTATCTCTTAAAATTAGAGATTTTAAATATCCAAATAAGTTATTTTTTGACGATATTTAGCCTATATCTTTTTTTAATCTTCGCACTACTCAGTAAAAAAATAAAAATAGATACCGAATTCATTATTTTTCTTTTCTATCTAATTAATCAATCTTTATTAGGGTATTTACTCTTTGGAATTTTAGATTTTAATGAAGGATCCAGGGTTTTTTTTGTATCTTTACTTGTTATTGGTAACTGTATTTTATACTTAATTTTCTCAGGTTACATACCCTTGTATAAATTTATAAATGCCCTATTTGTATTAGGATCAATTTATTTACTTTATTCAAGTTTTCTGTTTATAAAAACTTTTTCTGAGTTTGGTTCCTTTTTTAGATTTACAAGTAACTTTCAAGATCCGAATTATTTTACATTACTCTTAATTCTAATAATGACTGTATTAATGATAAAATTAAGGCAAAATTCTGGATTACTTGCTGTAATTATCTATACCTTAATAATGTTAGATGTTTTTTTAATTATAATGACTTTTTCCAGAACAGGCTATATATCCTTGATTGGGTTCTTTGTCACTTTATTAGTTTATGAGAAACGACATATAATTACTCTTAAAAATGTTTTAAAATTTTGTTGCTTGATATTTTTAATATTATTTTTCGTAAATTATTTAGGATGGGATAACTTCATAAGCTTTATAGAATGGAGATTTTTTTCGGAAAGTGAAAGAACTGGAGGAATAAGCAGGTTTTATGAAATAAAGGCTGGTATTAATTTATTTTTAACCGAGTTTCCAAAAACTCTTCTGGGAACGGGAATAGCTTCAACAGAAGTTACAGACTTTTTTGCTAAATATTATACCGATGATATTGGAATTCAACCCAGAATACATAATACCTACATCTCAATTTTCGTTGAAAATGGTCCATTTGGTTTATTCATGTTTCTTTATTTACTACGAAGATCCCTATTGTACATCAAATACTATGGAGCAGATTATAAAGCTTATTATATGGCTTTATATGTTTCGTGCCTAATTTCAAGTATGTTTGTATGGAATTTATACTATTTACCCTTTTTCATTGGGGTATTTTATTTACCTTTCATGCTAAAAAACAAAGCATTGACAAATTGAGGTAGAATAGAATTAAGGTATGAGAAACCACAAAATTCTCTTCATTACTTCTCGTCTTCCTTATCCACCTATAGGTGGAGACAAACTGAGAAGTCATTATCTCCTAAAGCTACTATCAAAAAACTATAAAATCCATTTAGTTTCTATAGCCGAAGATAAAATTCCAGAAGGATTTTATAAATGGGCAGAGGAAATTGGGATTAGCTATAAGATTTTCAGAAAGCATAAAGTTGAATTTTATAAGAATGTATTGTGCTTTATTGCTAACAAACTTCCTATACAGGTAAAT
>JACVJA010000338.1 GCA_015661035.1 Candidatus Calidifonticultor daggyaiensis
TAAGAGATACAATGTTAGAATCTGCAGAAATTCTTATTGCAGAATATCCAAATGATTTTACAAAGAAAGACTTGACAGAACATATCGATGATTTGATTAAGAGATTTTGCAATAAAGCACTTGGAGATACCATTTATAGAGTTGGCAGAGACTTAATAAGAAAATTAAGCCCTGAAGACAGATTAGTTGGCATAATCAAAAAAGGATTTGACCGCAAACTTTCAGTCGATAAAATTCTTTATGCACTTGTTTGTGGATTTTATTTTAGAGCAACTGATGAAGACGGGAAAATGTTTGATAAAGATATTGAATTTGTAGAATGTTATTTTAATAATGGTTTAGAATATACTCTCTTAAAATTATGTGCATTTGACAAAGATTACCACAAGGAATTAATAGAAAAGGCAATAAACTTTGCTGAAAAAATAAAAAATAAATATAAAGTTATATAATGAAAAATTTATCAGTTTGTAAATTAAATTAAAATAAAAGTTATCTATGAAAATAACCCAAATAATTTAAATACCAAACTGATTTCTGTGCAAAATCTCATTCTTGCTAAAATCTTTTTTGGGAGTATAATCTTTAAGTTTTATAAGACTTTGATTTACTGCATCTAAAATTGTGCTTTTAGTTGGAAAAAATAATTCTTCAAGTTCAGCAGCAGGAGTTATCCAATTTCTAGAGCCTATGACAACTGGAGGTGCATCAAGGTAATCAAAAACAAGCCTTGTGATATTTGAAGCAACAGTATGCATAAATGAACCTCTTTCTACTGCTTCTGAGCCTAATAAAACTTTTCCAGTTTTTGATATAGATTCTAAGATAATATCATAATTTAATGGAACTATACTTCTTAAGTCAATTACTTCAGCTTCAATATTATAGTTATTTTTTAAGATTTTTGCTGCTTCAATTGCAGTGTATAAAAATGGACCAAGACACAAAATTGTTATGTCTTTACCTTTCATTTTTATGTCTGGTTGACCGATTTCAATCTCATAATATTCTTCAGGAACACCTTCTTTTCTAAAGTATTCAGGATAGTTATATATTTTTTGACTTTCAAAAAATACAACAGGATCAGTCCCGATTAGCGCAGCATTCATAAGACCCTTTGCATCATAAGGTGTTACTGGATAAACTGCTTTAAGACCAGGTATATGTGCCACTAAAGAAGACCAATCTTGTGAATGCTGAGCTCCATATTTTGAACCTACTGAAATTCTTAAAACTACCGGCATTTTTAAAATACCAGCTGACATGCTTTGCCACTTTGAAAGCTGGTTAAATACTTCATCGCCAGCTCTACCTAAAAAATCACAATACATTAGCTCACAAACAGCTCTTCCGCCTTCCATTGCATAACCAACGGCAACTCCTACTATTGCAGCTTCTGATATCGGTGTATTAAACAACCTATGGTAAGGCAAAGCCTCAGTTAATCCTTGATAAACTCCAAATGCACCACCCCAATCTCTATTTTCTTCACCAAATGCTATCATTGTTGGGTCAATATAAAATCTATTAATTAAAGCTTCAAAAATTGCATCTCTCACATTATATGCTTTAGCAATAGATACTGTTTTTCCTTGACTGTCTACCGCCTTTCTAACTTTGTTTTTAATTTGTTTAATCCTTGGGTTTTCCTCAATTTTTTGGCTAATTTCTGGATCTCTATTTTCAAATTTTTCTACCCTTTGATTTGAAAACATAACACTACTGATATACTCTGAATCTATATCCAGTCTGTCTGAAATATTGCTGTCAGCAGCAAGCTTAAACATTTCAAATAAAACATCGTCAACAATACTGTTTATATTTGTTATTTGCTCTATATCTGCAATATCATTGTTAATAATTTTCTTTTTAAATTCATCTATAGCATCAACACTTTGCCACTTTAAGATTTCTTCTTTCGTCCTATAGCTTGAAGCATCAGATGGGGAATGTCCACTAAATCTATAAGTTAAAGTGTCTAGCAATACTGGACCCAAGCCCTGTTTTATTACTTCCTTTTTTCTTTTAATTGCATCAATCACTGCTAAAGGATTATAACCATTTATTCTTTCTGCGTGCATTTGATCCGGATTTATACCAGCCCCAAGTCTAGCTAGTATTTTAAACCCCATTGTCTCACCAACAGTCTGACCGCCCATGCCATAATGATTATTCATGCAATTTATTATTAATGGAAGGCCACCATTTAAGCTTTTATCCCATAAAGTCCTGTATTGATCCATTGTTGCAAAACAAATTCCTTCCCAAACAGGGCCACACCCAAAAGCTCCATCCCCAATATTTATTACAACAATTCCTGGTTTTCTATTTACTTTCTTAAATAAAGCAGCACCTGGTCCTATTGAGCCAGATCCTCCAACAATAGCATTATTAGGATAAATTCCAAAGGGGATAAAGAACATATGCATCGAGCCGCCTAAACCCTTATTAAATCCTGTATTTTTAGCAAATATTTCTGAAAAACAGCCATAAATTAAAAACTTTATTGCAAGCTCCTTAACTTCACTTATGTATTTTTTAGTTAAGTATTTTTTAGTATTTTCATTAGCTTTATCATTTATATTGGTTTTGCCATATGAGCTCACTTTATCAATTTTATTAATTTTACTGTTCTTACTAATTTTTTCTTTTTTGCTAAAAACTAACTTATCATATTTATTTTCTTGGCTTGAAAATTTATTTAAAACCTTTAAGATAAATCCATCAAAATAGCTTTCCATAATTTTAAGCAAATAATCATCATCAAGCTTTCTAATAGCAGAGAGCCCCTTAGCTAAAACCTCACCATGACTCCTATGAGAACCAAAAATATGATCATCTACCTCAAGTGCGAATGCTTGACCAACTGATGCTGATTCCTGTCCAATAGAAAGATGTGCTGGACCTTTATGATCATAATTAACACCTTTATATGCACCTTCT
>JACVJA010000339.1 GCA_015661035.1 Candidatus Calidifonticultor daggyaiensis
TTCTTGCTGAGAATATTTTAAATTACGAAGATTTAAAGGCCGGCACTAAATTGGATATACCCAAAATTCAAAAAATTATCAAATTAGGGATTGAAAAAATTAAGGTTATTGAAGGTATGCCTGAAACAGAAATATCTACTAAAGAGGATTTAACAAAGTTAATACGAGAAAACATTGAATTAGCATATTTAAAAAGTATTTTAGCGAAATCCCCGCAAATACTTATAAAAGAAGAGGATTACGCTCCTGAAATAAGAAAGAAAGCGAAAGAACTTATTGAGCACATAAGACAGTCAAAAGAAGAGATTATTAAAATCGAAAATTTACCTAAAAAACCTTTAACAAATATAAATAAAAGAATAGATAATCATATTGAGGATTTATCAGTTCTTTTAAATATGCTCATAAAAGATAAAATTTTCAAAATTGAAAGTTTTGAAAAGATTGTAGAATCTTTAATTGAGGATACCGGTCCGAAACGAGATTCAACATTTCTTTTGCTCCATTTAAAAAGATATGCTCCTAACTATATAATTAAGCATTCTATAAATGTTGCACTGCTTTCACTTGCCATTGGAATAGAATTATCAAAACTTATGGAAGCGAAATTAGAAAATCCTGATGTTAAAGGTGATTTTAGAAAACTTGATATTTGCAATAGTAAAATATTTACGAAGGCTGAATTAGTCAAATTAGGAATTGCTGCTCTTTTGCACGATATAAGTCTTTATGAGAGTTTCCCAAATTTAAATGAAAATACAAAATTTGATTTAAAAGATAAATCAAAAATAGAATTGCACCCCAATAGGTCTTATCATTTTTTAACTCAATTGAATGTTGATTATGATATAAGAAAAGGCGTTTTTCAACACCATGAAAGAATTGATGGCAGTGGCTATCCAGATGGTATTCAGAGAAGATTCTTTACAAAATATGGACTTGTGCTTTCACTTGCTGATTATATTGAGTTATTAACTTCTAAAAACCCATTTCTTCCTAAAATGCATCCGCATAGAGCAGTTATGCATATTTTAACAAAAGAACGTGAGAAGTTTGATTCTGATGTTTTATTTAGCTATTGTCAGGCAGCTTCACTTTATCCAATTGGCTCCTGGCTTCTGCTCTCAAATAATAAAGTAGGGGTTGTTATGCGAACAAATAAGGATAACCTAAAAAAACCTAAAGTTAAATGTGTATTATCATCTGACTTAAAAGAATTAAGTAAAAAAGAATTTATTGATTTGACTCATTCTGACATTCAAATTGTTGAATTGATAGATATAGAGTCTTTAGAGATGTTTGATGAAAAAATAAATAGATTTATGTTTGATGAAAGAGAGTTTGAAAGAATAAATGTCGATTTAGATGCAGAAGCAAATATTTTAGATACCAATATAAAACGGATAATTAAAGTTGAGAATTTAGGCGCAGGTGGCGCAAGAATTTATAGCACTGAAAAATTTATACTCGGCGATGAATTTTATTTGTCATTTACAATTGATGGTAACAATTTTCAAAATATAAAAAGTTTAATAGTTTGGGAAGATGGCGAAACAGCAGGTAAAAATCGATACGGAGTTAGATTCTTGCAAACTTCAGAAGAAGTTAAAAATAAACTAATTTCTATAACCGAGAAATATCTAAATAAATAAATGTCTTCAAATTACTTCCTTTATCCTGAAAAATTTGATATAATTGTAGTAGGCGCAGGGCATGCAGGGTGCGAAGCTGCACTTGCCGCTTCTAAAATGAAAATGAGAACTCTTTTAATTACTATTTCATTGGAACATATTGCTCAAATGTCTTGTAATCCTGCAATTGGTGGAATTGCAAAAGGTCATGTAGTCCGTGAGATTGATGCTTTAGGAGGCCAGATGGCTAAAAATATTGATAAAACCGGTATACAATTTAGAATGCTTAATACAAAGAAAGGGCCAGCTGTCCAAGCACCACGCGCTCAGGCTGATAAAAAATTATATCAGTTAGAAATGAAACATACATTAGAATTGTCTCCTTATCTTGAAATCAAACAAGATATGGTTGAAGAAATAATTATTGACGAATATAAAAATTTTCAAGGTGTTATTACACGAAGAGGTGTAAAATATTTTGGGAAAGCAGGAATTATTACTACAGGCACTTTCCTTTGTGGTGTAATCTACATTGGCCTTTTCAATTATAAGGCAGGCAGAGCAGAAGAATTCTCATCTGAAAAGTTGTCAACTTCATTAAGAAAATTGGGTTTGAAATTAGGAAGATTAAAGACAGGCACACCTGCAAGAGTAAATAGAACGAGTATTGATTTTTCTAAAACAATAGAGCAGAAAGGTGACGCTGAGCCTGTTGCGTTCTCATTTTCAACTGAAAAAATTACTCAGCCGCAAATAAGTTGCTTTATAACATATACTAACGAAAAGACTCACGAAATTATAAGACGAAATTTAGACCGCTCACCACTCTACGGACCTAAAAAGTTGATTAAAGGAATTGGACCAAGATATTGCCCTTCAATTGAAGATAAAGTTGTAAAATTTCCTGAAAAAAAGTCTCATCAGATATTTTTGGAACCGGAAGGGTATAACACAGAAGAGGTTTATCTAAATGGTGTTTCAACTTCACTGCCTGAAGATGTCCAATATGAAATGTATAGAACTATTCCTGGACTTGAAAATGTAAAGATATTAAGGCCTGCTTATGGCATAGAATATGATTTTGTTTTTCCTACGCAGTTAAAACCAACACTTGAGACGAAGATGATAAAGAATTTATTTCTTGCAGGTCAGATAAATGGCACAACAGGTTATGAAGAGGCAGCAGGACAGGGAATTGTGGCTGGAATAAATGCAGCACTGGCTGTAAAAAATGAGCCACCTTTTATACTATCAAGAGATGAAGCTTATATCGGAGTAATGATTGATGACCTTGTTACAAAAGGAGTAGATG
>JACVJA010000340.1 GCA_015661035.1 Candidatus Calidifonticultor daggyaiensis
AGCAAACATGATAGAGGACCTTGTTTTAATAGCAAATGGCGTGGAATTAAAAAGAAAAGGAGGTAGTGGCTGGGGAAACAAAGAAAGAGGAGTATTTATGGAGTATGGTGGTCATTTATATGTATCTCTACCTGATGGCTCTGACCCAAATTTAGCAAAAATTGAAGTAAATTATAAAATGAAGGCGAAAGAAGGAGAGGGAGATATACCTGTAAAAATAGACGAGCAAGATGAAATATGGTTTTATGGAGGAGGTAATTACAGACAAAAATATATAGATGCAAGAAAGTATGGGTGGTTTACTGTTGCAATTGATGCAAAAGGTTATGGATATTGGACATACTGGTGGTGGCAGGAGCAACATCGTCTTGTCTGGTATGATGAAACACAAAACAAAATTATAAACTCACCTGCTTATGAAGGGCTAAGAGATGGGAATGAAGATGCAGCATATTTCTGTTTACTTATGGAAAAACTTGACGAAAAGAAAAGACAGGAATTTAAAAATAAATTATTCTTTTCCGATAATGCTATATTAAAATTAGAGGAAACAAAAACACATATTTTTGTTTATGATACATTTTTAAACCCATCTTACGAAAAATTCAATTCTGCGAAAAGAGAAATATTAAAAGAACTTGAAAAAATTAAATAGGAGGAAATATGAAAAAATTATTTATATATTTTTTTATATGTCTTGTTGGTTTTTGTCAAGAAATTACAGTATGGGGATGGAGAACAACTATATGGGAAAAGTTTTTACAGAAAGAATACAGCATTAAAATAGATAAATTACAGTTGGATGAAAACGGAAGAATGCCTATAAAGGACTTTAAAAAATATAAACTTGTAATTCTCTGTCAGGGTTCATTAAAAGAAAAGATAAATGATGAAGAAATTGAAGAAGTAAAAAATTATCTATCAGAAGGTGGTAAAATTTTGGTCTTTTCAGGAACTGTCTCTCTTCTATTTTCAAGACAAACCTCATATGACCTTGATAAAAGCCAGGAAATTATTGGAGCAAAAAGGTATTTATATGCAAAATTTAAAGGTCAACCAATAGATAAAAATTCTCCTTTATTTAAAAATGTTGAATTTGATGATTATCCTTGGTTATATGACCCGCCATCATTAACAGATATAACAACTGGAAAGGTAATAATTGGAGATAAGGTGGGTGGAAATATGGCAGCAAAGGTTTTAATAAATAAAGTTGGTAAAGGTTTTTTTGTTTATATTTCTCCTGTTGCCATTGCATATTATAAAGATGATTGGGATAAAAATCCAGAATCTTTAAATATGATAAACTTTTTAAAAAATATAATAAATATGTGTATTAAAAATGAGCCAGATGTAAATGAGGTAATCAAATTTTCCTATACAAAAAAAGAAAATCCATTTTTAATAGGAAACATTTCTCCAAGAGTATCTGTTATATCAGAGGGGAAAGAAAAGGATAACGCAAAAGAATTTGTAAATATAATAAATACAATAACTGGAAGTGAATTATCTATTGAGGAAAAATCTGATGAAAAAAATGTTTTAAAGGTTTATATAGGAAGACATAAAGATATTGAAAAATTTAATATTGATTTTGAAAAAATTCATCCTTTTGGTTATTACATAAAAATGACAGATAATAATCTCATTATTGCGGGAAAAACACCACAAGGAACAAATTATGCAATATGGGATTTTTTAAAAAGATTTACAGGATATAGGGACTTTGGACCAACACAGATTTATAAAATAATTCCAACCCTTGAAAATATAAAATTGCCTGAAAATTTAAATATTAAAGAAGAACCATCCTTTATAACCTGGACAAATGCTGGTTTTTATGGAGGAAATGGAGGTTTTTATAGAAGTTGGAGGACTACTCTTTTAGCGACTCATAATCTTTTTAATATTTATCCTCCTTCTAAATATGCAAAAGAACATCCTGAATATTATCCTATTATAAAAGGAGAAAGATTTATTCCAAAAGAGAATATGGATGGAACATGGCAACCCTGTGTAAGTAATCCTGATTTAGTCCCTATCGCAATTGAATATGCAAAAGATTATTTTAAAAAAAAACCTGAAATGATGGGACTACCTGTTGGTGTAAACGATGGGGGAGGAGATTGCCAGTGTCCAGAATGTTTGAAATTAAAAGAAAAATATGGGAATCAGTATATCCCTTTTTATAACTCAATAGGTAGAGAATTAAAAAAAGTTTTCCCTGATAAACTTGTAAATTTTATTGCATATGGAAGGATCTGTTCTGTTGTCCCTAAAAATATAAAACTTGAACCAAATTTATATGTAGAAATTGCAAGTGGATTAAGAAACAATATGGAAAATTTGAAAAAATGGAAAGAAGCAGGTGCTCAAAATATAGGTATATATGATTATCTATATGGAACTGGTTATGTTATTCCAAGATATTATCCTCACATAATAGGTAATGCATGGAAAAAGGCATATAAGGACTTTGGACTTAAGGGTGGATGGATTGAATCATTTATTCAGGTCTGGCTATATGATGCTCCAAAACAATATGTATTAAATGAACTTGCCTGGGATATAAATAAAAATATAGATGATTTACTTAATGATTATTTTTCAAATTTTTATAAAGAAAGCGCAAAACCAATGAAGGATTTTTTTGATAAAATTGAAGAAATTTATAATAGAAAAAAGGACCCTTTACATCCAATATCTGATTGGGAGAAAGTAAGTCAATTTGATGAATATACATGGGCAGATATTGATTATTTAAATAAAAAATTAGAAAATGCAAAAGAGATTGCAAAAAGTGAAGATGTAAAAAATCGGATTGAATTGTTTTCTAAAATCTGGAATTTAAGTAAATTATATATTGAATCATATCTCACATATAAAGATTTAAAGAATCTAAAAGAAATCAAAGATGAAAAAGTTT
>JACVJA010000341.1 GCA_015661035.1 Candidatus Calidifonticultor daggyaiensis
AAGATATTTAATAATTTTACCTTTTTTATATTCATCTTATAACCCAATATTAAATTAAGTAATTACGCTTTTTATATTTAATTAAATTTAAATTTAATAAAAAAATTTTAAAAAAATTTTTATCGACTATTTTATTTACAAATTTATCTATATATTTTTTCACCCTCTAAACATTAAAATTATTCATACGATTTTTTTAACTGCATGTCTATAATTATTGCAGATAGCAAAATTAAACCTTTAAGTATTAATTGCATAGACTGCTCTAAGCCCAGGATTACCATAGCATTGTTTATAAAACCTATTAAAAGTACTCCGGACAAAGTATTAATTATACTCCCACTACCTCCTGATAAACTAATACCTCCAACTGCACAAGCAGTGATAGCATCAAAATCATAATTCCAGCTTAGTGTAGGAATAACATAAGACATTTGGCTGCCAACTAAAATTCCTGCTATTCCAGCTAGAAATGCATTCACTACATATGTAGACATTTGAATTTGACTAAAATTTAAACCTGTAAACCTACTAACAATTAAAGAACTGCCAATTAACTTTATTTTTCTTGAATAAACTGTAAAACCTATAACAAACCAGCAAATAATAAGAATTACTGCAACAACTATGCTTAATATCGGTATTTTATAAATATTTCCAATTCCAAGCGTTTCTAAAATTTTACTTCGTATTGTAGAACTTACTACTGCACCAGCAGTAATAATATAAATTATAGCACCTAATATATATCGAACAGCAAGAGTAGTTATAAAAGGATTCATTTTTTGTATACCTATAAAATAACCATTTATTGAACCTACAACTAAAGATGCTAAAAAACAAAGAAGAATCCCCCAAATAAAAGAGTACCAGTTATTAGGGTTTAAATTCACAATTATTGTAGAAGTTAATAGCAAAACAGCTCCTTGACTTAGATCAAACCCTCCTCCTAAAAAAACAAATGTCATTCCTACTGCAACAACTGCCAATGGGCTAACATTTTTAAAAATTGTAATAAAATTTCTAAAACTAAAAAAAACAGGAAAAAGAAAAGACATAATTATTATAATTAACAATATAATAAGCCAAACAGCATATGTTCTTATGATTTTTTTAAAAATGTCATTTTCTTTTTTCAGTTTGTAAATAACAGCTTGTGATGTCTTTTTCATTTATTTTTTCACCCTTAAACGTATCTACTATTTCACCTTTTACCATAACTAATACCCTGTCTGATAAGCGGCAGATTTCTTCAATTTCAGATGAAATTAATATAATTGTTAAACCTTGCTCAACTAATTTATTTATTAAATCATAAATTTCCTCTTTTGCACCTACGTCTATACCCCGTGTTGGTTCATCTAAAATTAGCAATTCTGGTTGTGAGAATAAACATTTACCAAAAAGTAATTTTTGTTGATTTCCACCACTCAATTTTTGAGCTAATTGATTTAAATTTGAGTATTTTAGATCTAAATTTCCAAGCAATTCTCCAGACAACAATTTTTCTTTTTTAGAGTTTAATATCATACATTTTGTAATTCTATTAAGGTTAGAGGATGTAACATTAACTTTTATGCTTTGGTTTAAATATAATCCCATTAACTTTCTATCTTCAGGCAAATATATAATTCCATTTTTTACAGCTTTTACTGGATTCAAATTAGTTAGCAATTTTTCTTTATAAAATACTTTTCCAGTTATTATTTTATTTATGCCAAAAATAGCACAAGCAAGTTCAGTCCTGCCAGCCCCTACCAGACCAGAAATTCCTAATATTTCTTTTGGGTAAACTTCAAAATTAATATTTTTTAGCTTATCTGAATCATAAAGGTTTTCAACTCTTAATAAAGGTTTTAAATTATTATTAAAGATTGTCTTCTTTCTATAAGTTTGTGTAATACTTCTGCCAATCATTAATTGATGTAAAACTTTTTTATCGGCTTCATTTATATCCAAAGTTTTAACTTTTTTCCCATCTCTTAAAACAGTAATCCTATCACTAATTTTTAATATCTCATCAAGATTGTGGGAAATATAAAGTATTGTTTTATTTTGCTCTTTTAATTTATTTATTATTTTAAAGAGAAGCTCAACCCCAGATTCTGACATAGATGCAGTTGGCTCGTCCAAACATAAAATTTTTGGATTTCTATTAATACATTTTATTATTTCCAGCATTTGCTTAGGCTCAGGAGACAATTCTGAAACAAGGTCCAATGGTTTTATATTTTGTAGATTAAAATCTTTTAGCAAATTTTCAGTTTTTGCAATTATTTTATCCCAGCTTAAATTAAATCCTCTAAAATTAAATAATTCACTTATAAAAATATTTTGAGCAACTGTTAAATTCTCAAACAATGAACTTTCTTGATATGCTGCTGATATACCTGCATCAAACAGTTGCTCAATACTCAAATGATGAATTTCTTTACCTTCTAATAAAACCTTTCCACTATCAGCTGCCAAAACACCAGTAATTATTTTGACTAGTGTACTTTTACCAGCACCATTCTCGCCGATAATTGAATGTATTTCACCTTTTCGTATTTCTACACTAACATTTTCTAATGCTTGTACACCCTTAAATCTTTTATATATATTTTTTATTTCTAAAAAATTGTTTGTATTCATTATTTTTTTAATTTTTTCAAAACAATTTCTTAAAATAATTCCTAATAAGGTTATAAAAAATTTTTTTTAGAAAATTCCAAAAATTACCATTTAATTAAAGGTAATTTTACTTGCTTACCTGTCTCTATTGACTTATCAATAGCTAAACACAATTCATGAGACTTAGCAGATGATTCAATATTATTTATTGTATCTTTATCATTTATTATAGCATCTATAATATCATCAACCATTCCTTTAAATGGATGATGTTTAACATCTCCGCTATCTAACATTGTGGATTT
>JACVJA010000342.1 GCA_015661035.1 Candidatus Calidifonticultor daggyaiensis
AAATGTTTCATGTGGAACTAAAACCAGATGATTTAAAGGACTTGGTAAGTAATGGTGAATTATTACCAATAGAATTTTCATTAAGTTAATGGGATAGAAATATGGAAAAGGAAATAATTTGTTTAAGTTGTCCTAATGGGTGCCATATTACAGTCCAGCCAACTGGAGATGGTCAGTACCAGTTTCTTGGTGCAAAATGTGAACGGGGGGAGGTTTATGCTCATGAGGAAATAACAGATCCCAAGCGAGTAGTTACTGCGGTAGTTCAAACGGATTCAGAAGAAATGTCCTATCTTCCTGTTAAGACAGACAAACCGATCTCAAAAAAATATATAAACCCATTATTAGAAAAATTATATAGCCAAAAAATTAATCTTCCTGCCAAATGTGGCCAAATAATCATTCATAATTTTATGCAAACAGGGGTTAATGTGGTTATTACACGAACATATCCTTTGGTTTTCAAAAAATAAATACTTAACTACCTTTATTTCATATAATTAACAATTACTATTCTCTGTTTAATAATTTTTATTCGGTGACTAATTTATAAATTCCCCTCACATACTTTTTTCTCCATAATCAATAAAATTAATATATCTCATTGTTTTTTTAATAATTTAACCTTAATATCTTATATGCAAAAATTAGGTGCGGTCAAAAATTTGATGCTATTTTATTCAATAATATATTAAAAATAATAAATTATGGGATAAATATTAAAAAATTTATTAAAACATATAACATATAGAGTAACAACTATGAAAAAAGTCTTATTTTTTGTCAAAAGTTTTGAGAATCTTATAATGTAAGATTATCTACTCTATGTTTTATTTTTCCGCTTCTATTTTCTTTTCAATCTTGGTCTGCTATTCTAATAAGCAATATTTCCGAACTTCAGAATTTAGGAAAGAACCATTCCCTCCCTATCTACTCGATAGTGATTATGAACGCACACAGGACATAGGTGCTCTTAAACAGCTACTTGAAAAGGTGACATCGGTTTTTCTCCTATAAGGACGGCTTCTAACCCCTTTAGCGGAAAAATGAAGGGGAAAGGATTTCAAATCTATAACTTATATATCAAGCATCCCACTTTAGATAATGTGGCTTTGTCTAACACTATAGCTTCAACAGATGTTGTATCTAGTATAGGATTGATTGGTAGATAGTAATATTACTAAAAAAACAATGCCCGAGTTTTGATGGAGATAAAACATGCAGACCCCATGCTTCCGATTGCAACCCAAGGAATGGGTGAATTGTATTTACAGAAATACTTAGACTCATCCAATTCTTTAATAGTGGTGGATATTATCAGTGCCCTGATGGGGAAGATGGATATTGTACCGGTCTAAGTTAAGCATAATAAAAAATACTTGATTTAAATAATTAAAACCATAGACACATGTATCTGCTACTGTTGTATTCATCCTTCCAAAATCTTTTATATATAAATTAGCATTATATTGAAAATAAAAGTATGTTTTTATCTCATAAAAAAGAGGTATATATAATAAAATTATGTCTAATAATAGGTAAGAAACATATTTTATTTTTATTAATGAAAATATTTTGAATGAGGATATATTTTGAGGTTATATATCCTTTTCATTAATTCCATTTTCTTTAAGGATAGATTGTATATCTTTTTCGCTAATGGATTCCTCAAATTTTTTTAAGAGTCTTCCTCCCGAGTTATAAATAAGAGTAATGGGTAATGCCCCACTGATTTCTGTTTTCAAAACTTTTTCGATTTCCTCAGGACTTCCTTCATCCAATAAATAAACGGGACAGGGTAAAGGGTTCTTTTTTAAAAATGGTTCTAAAACCTTCTCCTTTATTTCTTTACCCTCTATGTTTATTAAATAGAGGTGAACTTTTTCTTTCGGATATTTTTCATAAATATTCCCAAAATGAGCAAGTTCTGCAACACAAGGGGGGCACCATGTAGCCCATAAATTAATAATAGTGAGACCTTGCTTGTTTTCAGAAAGCGAGGTCTCAATTTGTTTTAAGTTTATATTATATATTATAGGTTTTTTTTCAGATTGTTTTTCCTCTGCAAAAGGTAAATATGTAGTTATAATCATACAAATAAAAAAAGTCACAGATATATAATATTTTCTCATAATCAACTTTTATTAGTGCATATTAATTTTTAGGAACTCGCTTTATAGTGCAGCCCCATGCTTTTGTTTCTGTTTTTTCAATAGGTTTCCCAGATAATAATGCTTCAAGAGCATTTTCTGTGTATTTTTCTGTAGGTTGACCATCAGGTCCTTTACGGTCATCAAATGCACCATGATAAGCAATTTTTCCATCTTTATCTACTATAAAAATTTCTGGAGTTACTTTAGCTTCTACTTTGTCTGCAAATTTGTTTTCAAAATCTTTCAATATAGGATACGGTTTTTTTACTTCGAGAGCATATTTTTTTATCTCTTCCGGTTGGGTCTTAAAATGAGAGTCAATACCAAGAAATACAACCCCTTTCGTGCTGTATTTTGTATGTAATTTTACTAAATCAGGGTCAGCTCCTCTGGAATAGGGACATTCTTGAGAACAAAATTCAATAACTACAATTTTGCCTTTGTATTGAGACAAGGAATGCTCTTTTCCATCATAATCTTTTAAATTAAAATCGGGCATGGAATCTCCAATATTTAATGCTTTTCCCTGACAGGATATGCCTAACATAACACAAATAGTTAAACATATTGTAAACAATGATTTAATTTTTCGAGTTAGGTTGTAGTTTGTCATAATTGTATCTCCTATAATTTAGTTTTTAATAAAAACATATATGTATAAGTGAATATTTCAAAAAGAAACCGACTTTTTGGAAAATCAAGATATTTTTATTATATAATATAAAGTCTTAATCATAAATCACAAGGAAATAAAGTTTCCTTTTT
>JACVJA010000343.1 GCA_015661035.1 Candidatus Calidifonticultor daggyaiensis
GGATATAAAAAAGGTGATTTTCCTGTTAGTGAAGAACTTTCCCAAGAAGTATTATCATTGCCAATGTATCCCGAATTAAAAAAATATGAGATTGAATATGTGTGTAGTGCTATAAAAGAATTTTATAAAACTCACTAAAATTTATAACCGTAAATGGATTATAAAGATTACCAACAAGGATATAGAGAAGATTTTTGTTATTTTAAAGCAAAAGTTAAGTTAGTTGAAGGCTTATTAAATAAAATCTTTTCTAATTTTACACACAAATTAAAGATACTTGATATAGGTCCGGGCATGGGTAAAGAGCCCAGTATGTTATCAAGATATGGAGAAGTTATAATTGTGGATATTGAGCCTGAAGTAGTAAATAAATGGAAGAAAACAAATTTTACCGTAGTATTAGGTGATGTTTGTAATTTACCTTTTGAAAACGAAGAGTTTGATGTAATAATAGCAATGGATGTATTTGAACATATAAGTGAAGATTCGTTGGCTATCCAAGAAGTATATAGAGTTCTAAAAAATGGGGGTTGGTTAATATTTTCTGTCCCTGCTTATAGTTGGTTATATAGCAACCATGATGTAGTATTGAAGCATTTTAGAAGATATAATAGAAAGGAAATATTATATTTATTGTCAAAGTTTTTTTATAAGAAAATTTATCACTGGAATTTTATATTTTTTCTCCCCATTATGCTATTAAGAATTGTCAATAAATATACAAATACAAATTATGTAAAAAAAATTAAATTTCCAAACTTTATTAATTATATGGTTTATACTCTTTTATTGTTGGAGAATTTTTTTATCCTGCATAATTTTTCATTTCCTTTTGGGCTAAGTATATTAGGATTAGTCAAAAAATGAATATTTATTCTAAAAAATTTCTGTCTGTAATAATTCCTTGTTATAACGAAGGAAAAAGGATCGGGAATACTTTAAAAAAAATTATAGAATTTTTCAACAATATAAAAATTAATTACGAAATTATTGTAGTAAATGATGGAAGTACGGACGATACAAAAACAAAATTACAAAAAATAAAAGAGGAACATTCAAACAATGTGTTTATAAATGTAATAAATAACAATCAAAACTGTGGTAAAGGTTTTGCAGTAAAACAGGGGATAATGGCCAGCAATAGCGAATATATATATTTTACTGACGCTGATTTATCTACGCCTATAGAAGAAATTGTGAAGTTTTTAGAACGTAAAGAATATGATATAGTAATAGGTTCTCGTGCTGTTAAAAATAGCAAAATTTTGGTCCATCAACCTTTTTATAGAGAATTAGCAGGAAAGGTGTTCAATAAATTATTAAAGTTTATTTTAGGGTTACCGTATAATGACACACAATGTGGGGCAAAATTGTTCAAATCAGATGTAGCAAAGTTTGTTTTTAGTAAAACTACTATAAACAGATTTTCTTTTGATGCTGAAGTTTTGTTTATAGCTAAGAAATACAAATATAAAGTTTTAGAATTACCTGTAGTATGGAGCCATTCTAAAAACTCAAAAGTAAAATTTTTTGTAGATGGAATAAAAATGTTGGATGATGTTATAAAAATAAAAATAAATGATTTAAGAGGATTATATGGTTTATAAGAACAACTCTATTTTTCTAATAATAGCAATTATTATAACTATGATAGGTTTTATGCTCAGAGTTACATTGATAACATTTGGATTACCTTCAAAAAATCTTGCATTATCAACATATAATCCTGATGAACAAAATAATTTCCATACAATTGAAAGGTGGAATGTGAAAAAACTATATTTACCTTCAGGGCAGGTTCTTCATTGGGGTAATTTGCAGTTGTTTTTGTTAGTTGGTAGTTTGGGTATAGCTAAAGTTTTAGGTTATGTTAAGTTTGGTAACCGTGAGTTTTATATAAATAATCTTAAGGAAACAGATAAACTTTATATTATAGGAAGATTAATTTCTATTATATTTGGTAGTTTAAGTATATTTTTTATGATGTTTTTGTTGAGAAAAATTTGTAATACTACAAGTAGTTGGATTTTAGGTGGGATAACACTATCATTTTTACCACTACATTTAGTTAACTCTATTTATATTCGGCCTGATGTAATGATGATGTTTTTTTGTTTAACAATTTTATATTTTTCGTTCCAAATTTTAGATTCCGAAGAAAAAAGAAATTATATTTTGGCAGGTATATTTTGTGGGTTAGGAATTGCTACAAAATATAGTTGTGGTAGTTATTTATTTTTACCTATTGTTGCTCATATATTAAAAAGTAGAAAGTTATTACATAAAAACATAATGAATTATATTTTGTTTACAATAATAAGTTTTATTATAGGTTGTCCATATTTTATTTTAGAACCGAACTCGTTTTTAAAAGCGATGAAACATTTGCTGAGTTTATCTAAAGGAATATTTATTGAAGAGTTTGGCTATATACCTGCAATTTTTAGATATTTAACTTGGTTTTTACCTACAGGATTGGGGTTGCCTTTATATATATCTTCTTTAGTTGGATTTTTTGTTGTTTTACCATTTTTTTCTGACATCAACTATAAAAAATTTTTGTTGATTAGTTTTGTTATAGTTTTTATGCTTACAACAAGAGCTAATTTTCAAGCATTATGGCACACTTTTCCTGTAATACCTTATTTTATAATTTTTGCTGTAATATTTTTAAATTTCTTATGGAATTTAAAAACTAGAATTATAAATTTTGTTGCTAAAACAATTGTTGTTTTTGTTATAAGTTATACCATAATTTATTCTTTTGCAATACACAATTTATATTTTAAAAAAAATGTTCGTGAAGAGTGTTCAGAATGGATTTTGAAAAATATAAAAAAAGGTTCAAAAATTGCCATTGCAAGAAGTTATTTTTGGACACCGCCTGTTTTACGTCAATATAACCCACCTTATAAAA
>JACVJA010000344.1 GCA_015661035.1 Candidatus Calidifonticultor daggyaiensis
TATCTCATTTATAGGCTTCTCTTCTCTACAAATACTTTCTAATAAAAGCAAGCTCATCCTTATTCCATCTCTTTCAGGAATAAAGCCATTGACCCATAATCCGCCGCTTTCTTCTCCACCCATCAATACATTGCCTGCAAGTATTTCTTCTCCAATATATTTAAACCCAACAGGTTTTATTAAAAGCTCTAAATCTTGCATTTTGCAAATTCTGTCAATTATTGAAGAAGTTGATACAGTTTTTACAACTCTGCCTGAAAGCTTTTTAACTCTTGTAAGATAATCTAAAACTATTGCAAAAATATGATGAGAACTTATAAAGTTTCCATTCTGTCCAATGGCTCCAATTCTATCCCCATCTCCATCTAAGCAAAAAGCAATAGGACAGTTTTTTTCTTTTAAAGAATTAATTACATCTTTTAAATTTTCACCAATTGGCTCAGGATTCAATCCGCCAAAAGATGTATTAATACAATCATGAATTTCAAAGACTGAAGATTTGCTAAGATTTAATAAAATTTCTTTAAATAATCCTTGACCAGCACCATACATTGGATCAACAATTACAGGAAAATTAAAGTTATTTTTAATAAGCTCTACATCATATAAAGAGAGCAAATATTTTTTATAATCTTCAATTAAATTGCATTCAATAAAATTTTTATTTTCATCAGATTCTTTGTTTTCCAAATTATACTCTTTTAACTCTCTGCTATGATATAGGCTATTAACGCTTTCTTCAATCTCAGAAATTATATCCATTGTTGCTGAACCGCCAAAAAAACCCTTAATCTTATAACCATTATAATAATAAGGATTATGGCTGGCAGTAATCATTACTCCTAAATCAGCCTTATTGTTTACAACTGCATATGACAATATTGGGGTTGTTATAAATTTATCAGAAATAATTGTTTCAATACCATTAAGACTAAAAATTTTTGCAGCAGATTGTGCAAACTTATCAGATAAAAATCTTGTATCAAACCCTATAATAATTTTAGGTTTTTTACTGAAATTTTTCTTATTAAAATTTTTTAAAGAAGCAGTATTTATATTTTGCTGGTTTATGTTTTTATTAGTTATACCTTGCTTATTTAAATTTTGTTTATTTATACCTTGTTTGTTTATTTGGCTATTATGGCTTTCTGGAGTTTGTTTATCTATATTGTGCTTGTTTATTAATAAATTATATTTGTTTAGTAAATACTTTGATATTCCTGCGCTAATTATTCTTACTTTCTCATCAATAAAATCAAAGCCTATTACACCTCGCCAGCCATCAGTACCAAATTTAATAACATCTTTCATATAAAATATTTCCCCAAAAAATTCTTTTTTTATCTAAATTCTATAATTTTTTTAAAAATTGCTTATACTATTTACTATTATTACAATGTCAATATCAATAGCAATAGCAATATTAATTTCAATAGATATTTACAATGTCAACATCAACAGCAAAATAAATATCAATATAAATAATAAATATAAATATTTAAATAAAGCTTATTTTAACTAGAATTTTTTTCAAAGATTATTCTTTTTCTTTAATTCATTATAATCATTTTCAACCATGATCTGGACAAGCTGCTCAAAGCTTATACTTGGCTTCCAGCCCAAATTTTTCCTTGCCTTTGTTGAATCACCAATTAAAAGATCCACCTCTGCTGGTCTTAAAAGGCTTTTATCAATCTTAACATAACTTTCCCAATTTAGTCCAAGACACTCAAAAGAGGCTTTAACCCACTCTTTAACACTATGAGATTTTCCAGTTGCAATGACATAATCTTGAGGAACCTCTTGCTGCAGCATTAACCACATTGCTTCAACATAATCTTTTGCGTATCCCCAATCTCTTTGTGCTTCAAGGTTACCAAGATATAAATGCTTTTGCAATCCTAATTTTATTTTTGCAGCTGCGTTAGTTACTTTTCTAGTAACAAATTCTAATCCCCTTCTTGGTGATTCATGGTTAAACAGTATTCCGCTAACAGCAAACAATCCATAGCTTTCCCTATAATTTACTGTAATATAATGCCCATAAACTTTAGCAACACCATATGGACTTCTAGGATGAAATGGCGTGTTTTCATTTTGTGGTACTTCCTTTACCTTGCCAAACATTTCAGAGCTAGATGCTTGATAAAATTTTATATCCTTATTAACAAGCCTTATTGCTTCAAGAACCCTTGTTACTCCAATTGCTGTAAATTCCCCCGTTAACACAGGCTGACTCCAAGATGTAGGAACAAAAGACATTGCAGCTAGATTATAGACTTCATCAGGTTTGACAAGTTTTAAAGCGCTAATAATTGAAAGTTGGTCTAGTAAATCAGCTTGAACAAATTCTATTTTATTTCTAATATGTTCAATTCTATCAAGTTTTTCAACCGATGAACGTCTTAACATACCATAAACCTTATAACCCTTTGAAAGTAAAAGCTCTGCAAGATAAGACCCATCTTGTCCAGTAATTCCTGTAATTAAAGCTTTTTTCAATAATTCCTCCCTTAAGTTATTTTGTATCAGAAAAACTAATATTAAAAAAGATAACTTCTTAATAAGAAATAAAAAAAACTTTAATAATTTGCTAAAATTTTTAAATATTTAATGGCTATTTTTTAATTAAATGTAATTTCCCCTTTCTTTATAATAGAATTAATATTAATTCTTATGCCACTCTTTAAAATATTATCATCTTCTATAATTGTCCCTTCACCAACTATAGAATTCCCTTCAATTTTTACATTATTTCCAATTGTAACATTTGCAGCAATTATAGAATTTCTAATTATAGTATTTTTACCAATTTTACAATTGTCAAAAACAATACTCTCTGATATCGCTGAACCTTCACCAATAATACAATCTTTGCCAATAACTGTAAAAGGCAATAATTTTACATCATT
>JACVJA010000345.1 GCA_015661035.1 Candidatus Calidifonticultor daggyaiensis
TCTGGGAAAATACCTTCTGTATAATTTAGTAGCCTATCAAACCCATTGTCATCGTTGTTATTTACAACAAGTCCTTGATTTAGACAGACTGTATAATTACCAATTATAATTTTTTGCAAAAATGGTAGCCGTTGAATTGAAAAAAACCATTTGTTATTATTAAATTTTCCGGTATCAATTGTGATAAATTCTTTTTCTTTCGTTTTTGAAAAAGGATTTGGACTAATTATCCAACGATTCTTACTACCACTTTCTATATCTTTTGAAAATAATATACCAAACTTTAAATCAAAATTTAATTTTTCATTAAAGGATAAATTATAGAGTTTTAATTTTAGTTTGTGCGAAATATTATTAACATACTCACTTGTATTCTCTTGCCACTCATAATTTCTATAAAGATTAGATGCTGTATAACCACCAAGGTAGGTCTGTTCCTTCCAAATTAGCTGATATTCACCTTGAAATTTTAATTCTTTTTTTTCATCAAATTTCACATAATTTCTAATATTGCGCCAACCGAAAGAAGAAAGATAAGGTATATTACGCCAATCGCTATATTGAATAGGACCATTCTTTTTAATAAAACTTCTAATTGCAGCAGCATCAACTAAATTGAGATTTGGAAATGCTTTTAATTCAGAAAATGTCAACTTGTTTATATTTAAATTATATCGCAACATATCAACGTATTCCTCAAATGCAGCGGTCTGGTACTTGTCTTCATCACTAATAAGTTCCCTTGTAAATCTTTCAATTCTTGTTGAAAGTGCTTCCTCTTCAACTTCTTCATAAGGTTTATAAACAATTGCTTTATTTTTCAAAATATCAAAATATTCGCTTTTCATTCCATCAAGAGTTCGGAGTTGATAAATATTTTCATATTTCCCAAATCTCTTTCTTGTTTCATAAATCGTAACGCAGAGATCAAAAGGTAAGCCTGTTTTTCTATATATCTCACCAGCAGAAGCAGTGTTTAAATTACACTTATCTAAATAACGAGGATAAATTGGGACATATTGGCCCTGCCATTGAACACGATAAGGTGGTAAATAAGTGATTGGAATATTTAACTTTTTGCATAACGAAATAACATCTTTTTCTATTTCAAAATATTCACTCGCCTTATTCAAATAATAGATTGCTCTATCTTTCTCATTCTTTTTCCAATACGCTTCACCTAATCCTAAATAAGCCTTTGAAAACTCTTTATCGCGTTCTAAAATTATTTTAAATTCCGCAATCGCTTCATCATACCTTTCAGCAAGTAAGTATGCATTACCAAGTTGGAATCGTATATTAAGATTATTTGGGAATATTTTTAGAGCCTTTTGATAATATTCGATCGCACTTTTATACTCTCTTATCTCTTCTTTAAATTTTCCTATAGCAAAATAGTAATTGACACTTTCAGTCTCTTCCGGTTCATAAATTTCTAATAATTTTTCTATCATTTTGTATTGCTCTTCTGCCTCTTTCGTCCTGTTCGCTTTTTTTAGTTTATTTGAAAATTCAAGATATGCTTCTATTAGTTTTGATGTAACTAATAAAAAGTTGGGTCTTAAATTCAAGGCAGTAAGATAATTATCAATTGCTGCTTCTAAATCAATTTTTATACCGCGCCTGTAATCTATACCACGAAGCCGTTCTGCTTTAAAATAATAAGCAGTTGCAAAATTAGCATCCTCTCTTATCGCATTATCTATTAAACCATTAACTAAATATTTTAAGGCAACCAATGAATCAGTCTCTTTTATTTTAATTTGAGTTATTTCTTGCAAACTCAACTCTATCCCAAAAGTTTTGCAAAGTTTTAAAACAATATTATCAATATTGTCAAAAAATTGAGAAAGTTCAAAATTATACGAAGATTCAGATACCCTCTTCGTTTTTATATCAAGCACTCTCAGTTTTACCTGGTAACTCTTTTCATCTTTTTTAGTATACTCACCAAATATAATTACATCACAGCTATTAACTATTCCAATATTATATGCTATTTCTGTTGTTATCCCTAAATTTGGTTTTAAAAGACTATTCCGTGTCACATATAAGTCATAACTATTTGCAAGATTTATTTTATTCACTTTGGAGAAATCAAGTGTTAAAAACATCTCTATTGCATACCCAAGCCAATCGGATTGAATCTCGTTATCAATATTATCAAAAGGCAAAATGCCAATCTTGTAGACATTCGGAAATTTAAAATCACCATATATATAATTGAAAGTTTGAGCCTCTAAATTTATGCTAAAAAAATATGCCAAAATAATTACTAAAGGGAGTTTTTTCTTCATCTCTTCTTCAATTTCACTTCTAAACTAAAACTCTTTTGAATCTCATCCGAAATAATTGATTTTTTGAAAGCCTCATAACCTTCTGATGTAACTACTATATCATAATTGTAGCCGTAAAATAGATTTATCGTCTTATCCCCTTCAATTTTTTCTTCTAATAGTAATGAATCTGTGCCTTTTAAGTAAACTCTTATATCACCATTTAATAACTCATCATTCTCGGTTTTCAAAATTATTTTTAAAGTAAAAAACTCTTCTCTTTTCTCTTTTTCAATCAAAGCGGTAGGCTTCTTTTGCCCTTGCAAAATAAATATTGATTCGAGTCTGTAACCTAATGAAATTTGATGAGTAATAGATAAATTAGAATGATGAAATAGAGCATATCCAATATTTAGTCCACTATAATTAACTGAAACTCCTGTAGAATATAAAGCCGGGCTTGTTTGAACCCCGAAATATAACTTCAAAAATTTTGTGATTGCAAATTCTTGACCAATATGAAGATTCACTTTAACAACCATATCATCTAAATTTTTTGAGAAATCAAGATAAGTGCCAACATCATCATAAGGATTATAAGAGAATCCTATAACGATT
>JACVJA010000346.1 GCA_015661035.1 Candidatus Calidifonticultor daggyaiensis
GGAAAAACTCCAGCAAGCACAACTGAAAAGCCTCAAGCAATAAGCCCTGTAACTGTAATTGGTAAATTAAAAAATTTAAATGATATAAAATTACTAAAACAAATAAGGGGTGGAGAAAAAATAAATATAGAATAAAAATTTTATGCTGAATACATAAATATTAACAAATATTAAATAGCTTTCTCTTTATTTTTTATCCCTATATTTTTAATATTTTTTATTTTTATATTTTTTATATTTTTTATATATTCTTATATTGTTGCAGTTTTTTGAATAATCGGCAAAAGCTTTTCATCAATTATTTCTTCTGAATCACTTGATAAATCTTCTTTAAATAAATACCAATGCTCAATATGTTCTATAAAATTGCCAGGATTTACAGTTTTTAAAGGGCTCAAAGTTTCAAGCTCAATACAATTAGGATCTGTATAAACTTCTGTATTGCAGTTGAAATCAGGATAAATCTCACCTTTTACATATGGATACCTTTTAATAAAAACATCTCCCTCGTTATAATATGCCTGCCAACCTAATGTATTTAAAAGCCCTATTTTTATAGGACTTATTGCATTAGGATCTTGCTTTAATTGAATATATTTTTCACCCCATAAACATCTTTTATCATTCATTTTTGTATAAGACCATAACACTAACGGTCTAACCGGCAGGACATTTTCTTCCCAGCTTTGATACGGTTCTTGTGGTATAACAGCTTTACCATTTTTAGCCATAAGTGTTATAGCCCATGCTGCAAAATTTATAGACCATAAATTTTTATTATGTATGCGGTACTTAATTTCTAAAAATGGCTTACTTTTATCAAGCTTAATTATCATTTCTTTTTGCAAACCAGTCGTTGATTCTATATTTTGTAAAAGATTTAAAGTTTGGCCATCCCAAAAATAATTAACTTTCTCATTGTCTGGAAAATAACTTCTAGGTTTAGCTTCAGGAGAATGCCAAAGTCTTGTACCTCCATAAAGCCTAAAATCTAAACCTTTGACTTTTCCTAAATCACTTTCAATCTCCAAAAAATTATTCCTTTGCCCCACAAAACCAAATCGCATTATTCTCGGACCCACATCAGTTGTAGCAATAATATCAACATCATTATTCGATAAATATATACAGTTGTCCCAACCATTCCACTTGTAATTTTCCTTAAAATTCATAAAAATCCTTTCTAATTTTATTGTTTGATTTATTACTTTATGATTTATTATTTATAATTTTTAAAATTGAAAAAATTGAATTATATTAATAAAAAACTTAAAAGTTATTTTTTAAAATTCCTTAAAATTCTTTAAAATAAATTTTTTAAATTTTCATAAATATTTAAATATTTTTTAAAGTTTGTATCATAAATCATAAAATTATATTTATTTGGATAAAAAACATCTTTCATTCTTATAAAAGATGAGCTTGCTTGCTTAATATCATTAAATAGCCCAATTCCACAAGCAGCCATTATTGCGCTTCCAAGTAAAGCACACTCTGTGTAATAAGGTATTTTTATATTTTTTTGGCAAATATCAGCTTTTATTTGACTCCATAAGCTGCTAGATGACCCTCCTCCAATTGAAATTATTTCGTCAATATTTAATCCCAACTTACTAATTATTTCAAGATCTTTTCTCATCATATAACCTAATGATTCAAGAATAGACCTAATAAAATGATTTTTTTTATGATTTATACTAACACCAAAAAACACTCCCCTCGCATCAGGATTATATTCAGGAAAGAAAGCTCCTGTAATAAAAGGAAGCATTATTAAACCTTCGCACCCTGGGCTTACTTTTTCAGCCATTTCATCAAGTATTTTATAAATATTCTTACCAGCATCCTTTGCTTCTTCATTACAAAATGAGTCTTTAAACCACTTTAAAACCATCCCACCTGTTGAGCTATAAGGCATTAGCGCATATAATCCTCTTATTGCATGTGGAGTACAAGGAAGATTATATTTTGTACTAAAAATAGGTTTATCAATTGTAACAACCATTGCAAAAGCACTACCAGTAGTTTCAGATAATATTCCATTATATACATTGCCTGCACCTACAGCTCCGCATATTTGATCCATTGCTCCAATTACAACTTTTAAATTTTTATTAAATCCAAGATAATTTGTAATTTCCTCTTTTAAATTACCAGCTAAACTGCCAGGCATTAATACCTCAGGAAGTTTTTTCTTATCAATACCAATAAAATTTAAAACTTCATCAATAAAATTAAAATTAACTATATCATAATAATAAGTAGAACTGTAAACTGAAGCTTCACCAAAAAAACTACCAGTTAATTTTTGAATTATAAAATCTTCAAGTAATAAAAATTTATATGTATTTTTAAAAATTTCATTTTTATTTTTTTTAAACCATAAAATTCTTGTTGCTGGCCATGAAGGATCAACATCAGGATAACCAGTCTTTTTATACATTTTTTCAACATTAAAATTTTTTCTTAATTCTTCAGCTTCAATTTTAGTTCTTGTATCAAGCCAAACAATTGCATTGCATAAAGGATTTCCTGATTTATCAACAGGTACAATTGTTTCACCCTGTGAAGATGTTCCAATAACTGAAACATCTTTTCTTCTATCACCTAGCTTTTCGGAGATCTTTTTTAATAAAATAAGTAAATTTTCCCAATACTGTTTTACATCATTTTCAACAATATCATTCGAAGGGGTTATTAAATTGTACTCTAGCGACTCATAAGCAACTTCTTTACCATTAACATCAAAGACTGCTGATTTTAAATTAGAAGTTCCCAAATCAATAGATAGTATCAATTCATTAGACATATATTAACCTACCTTTCATTAACCTAACCTTTGTTAACTCATAACAATTCAAGCCATAATAAATAC